>DASXYJ010000117.1:0-4933 GCA_036502565.1 Gammaproteobacteria bacterium | reverse complement strand
GTCCTTGTAGAACTCGCTGCTGGCGGCATCCAGGCCCAGCAGGATGTCCTTGCCGGCCTTGTAACCGGCACGGTCGATGGCTTCCATGATGGCCATCAGCGCCGCCTCGTTGGACGGCAGGTCCGGGGCGAAGCCGCCCTCGTCACCCACCGCGGTGTTGAGACCGCGCTCGTGCAGCACCTTCTTCAGCGTATGGAATATCTCGGCGCCGTAGCGCAGCGCTTCGGCGAAGTCGGGCGCGCCCACGGGCAGGATCATGAACTCCTGGATGTCCACGTTGTTGTCGGCATGGGCGCCGCCGTTGATGATGTTCATCATCGGCACCGGCAGGGTCACGGCGCGGCTGCCGCCCAGGTACTCGAACAGCGGCACATCGACATCGTTGGCGGCGGCGCGGGCGTTGGCCAGGGACACGGCCAGGAGCGCGTTGGCGCCCAGGCGGCCCTTGTTTTCGGTGCCGTCCAGGTCGATGAGCGCCTGGTCCAGCTTCTTCTGGTCCTCCGCCTTGAAGCCCTTGAGCTTCTTGCGGATGGGGCCGGTGACGTTGGCGACGGCCTTGCGCACGCCCTTGCCGCCGTAGCGGTTCTTGTCGCCATCGCGCAGCTCCACGGCCTCACGGCTGCCGGTGGAGGCACCTGACGGCACCGCGGCACGGCCCCAGGCGCCGCTGTCCAGGAGCACGTCCGCTTCGACGGTGGGATTGCCGCGGGAGTCGATGATCTCGCGGGCACGGATGTCGGTGATCTTCGCCATGGTCAGCCGTCTTCCTTAGAGGTCAGTGATCAGAATTGGGTCTCGAGATACGGGCGGCGCTTCACCACCGTATCCAGTTCCTTGAGCGTCTCCAGCAGCGCCGCCATGTGGGCGAGCTTCATGGAGTTGGGTCCGTCGCAGAGGGCCTTGTCCGGATCCGGATGCGTCTCCATGAACACGCCGGCGACGCCCACGCCGATGGCGGCACGGGCCAATACCGGGATGTGCTCCCGCTGGCCGCCGGAGCTGCCGCCCTGCCCGCCCGGCAGCTGCACGGAATGGGTGGCGTCGAACACCACCGGGCAGCCGGTGGCGCGCATCACCGCGAGGCCGCGCATGTCCACCACCAGGTTGTTGTAGCCGAAGCTGAAGCCGCGCTCGCAGACCATGATGTTCTGGTTGGCGGTGGCCTTGGCCTTGTCCACCACGTTCTGCATCTCCCAGGGGGAGAGGAACTGGCCCTTCTTGATGTTCACGGGCTTGCCGGCGCGCGCGGCGCGCTGGATGAAGTTGGTCTGACGGCAGAGGAAGGCCGGGGTCTGGATCACATCCACGACCTTGGCGACCGCCTCGATGTCGGTGTCCTCATGCACGTCCGTCAGCACCGGCACGCCGATCTGCTTCTGCACCTTGGCGTGGATGCGCAGGCCCTCTTCCATGCCGGGACCGCGGTAGCTCTTGCCGGAGGTGCGATTGGCCTTGTCGAAGGAGCCCTTGAAGATGTACGGGATGTGCAGCTTGGCCGTGACTTCCTTCAGGTGCCCGGCCACGTCGAGGGCGAGCTGTTCGCTCTCCAGGGTGTCCGGACCGGCGATGAGGAAGAAAGGCTTGTCGGCTCCGACCTCGAACCCGCAGAGCTTCATGCGCGCGCCGCCTTCAGGGTCTGGCCGGACTGCTGGGCATAGGCCCGCGCCGCCTTGATGAAGCCGGTGAACAGGGGGTGTCCGTCACGGGGCGACGAGGTGAACTCCGGATGGAACTGGGTGGCGATGAAGAACGGGTGGTTCGGCAGCTCCACGATCTCCATGAGGTCGTCCTCGGAGCGCCCGGAGAATACCAGGCCCTTCTTCTCCAGCTGCTCCAGGTAGTTGTTGTTGAACTCGTAGCGGTGGCGATGGCGCTCGGTCACCTTGTCCTTGCCGTACAGCTTGTGGGCCAGGGTGCCCGGCTTGAGGAGCGCCTCCTGGGCGCCGAGGCGCATGGTGCCGCCCAAGTCGGACTTCTCGTCACGCTTCTCCACGTTCCCGCTGCGGTCCTTCCACTCGGTGATGAGCGCTATGACCGGGTGCGCGGCGTTGCGTTCGAACTCGGTGCTATGGGCGCCCTTCAGGCCCGCCACGTTGCGGGCGAACTCGATGGTGGCCACCTGCAGGCCGAGGCAGAGACCTAAATAAGGCACGTTGTGCTCGCGAGCGTAGTTGGCCGCGGCGATCTTGCCTTCGATGCCGCGCTCGCCAAAGCCGCCGGGCACCAGGATCGCGTCCATGCCGCGCAGCATGGCGGTCCCGGCCTTGGCCACTTCCTCGGAGTCGATGTAGTGGATCTTCACGGCGGTGCGGGTATGCAGGCCCGCATGGCGCAGCGCCTCGTTCAGGGACATGTAGGCATCCGCCAGGTTGACGTACTTGCCCACCATGGCCACGTTGACCTCGGCCTCGGGGTTGGCGCGGGCTTCCACCACGCGGCGCCACTCCGAGAGGCTCGCCGAGCGGGCGTTGATGCGCAGGTGGTCCACCACGATGTCGTCCAGGCCCTGCTCGTGCAGCACCAGCGGGATCTTGTAGATGTCGTCCACGTCCGGCGCGGAGATGACGGCGCGCTCCTCCACATTGGTGAACAAGGCGATCTTGCGGCGCGCGTCCTGCGGCAGCTCGGCGGCGGCGCGGCACAGCAGGATGTCCGGCTGGATGCCGATGGAACGCAGTTCCTTCACGGAATGCTGGGTGGGCTTGGTCTTGGTCTCGCCGGAAGTCGGGATGTAGGGCACCAGGGTCAGGTGCATGTACACGCACTTGCCGCTGCGGCCCATCTCCACGCCCATCTGGCGGATGGCCTCCAGGAACGGCAGCGACTCGATGTCGCCCACGGTGCCGCCGATCTCCACCAGGCACACGTCGGCGTCGCCGGCACCCTCGCGGATGCAGCGCTTGATCTCGTCGGTGATGTGGGGGATCACCTGCACCGTGCCGCCCAGGTAGTCGCCGCGGCGCTCGCGGCGGATCACGTTCTCGTAGATGCGGCCGGTGGTGAAGTTGTTGCTCTTGCCCATGCGGGCGCGCACGAAGCGCTCGTAATGCCCCAGGTCCAGGTCGGTCTCGGCACCGTCGTTGGTGACGAACACCTCGCCGTGCTGGAAGGGGCTCATGGTGCCGGGATCCACGTTGATGTACGGGTCCAGCTTGATCATGGTGACCTTGAGGCCACGGGCTTCGAGGATGGCGCCCAAGGAGGCGGAGGCGATGCCCTTCCCTAAAGAGGAAACGACGCCGCCGGTGACGAATACGAACTGGGTCATCTGGAGCTCCCGATGCGGCGCCAAGGACGGCGCTGCGGAATCGGGAAGACAGATTACCAGAGAGACACTGCTTTAAAAAGTGCGGCGAGTGACGGACGCGGATTCTCGCGGAAAAACCGCTGTGTCTCAGTACAGCGGCGGATGATCCCGCCACTCGATGCGCAAACCCGCTTCGCCGGGCCCCGCGACGTGGGGCTCGCAGGCGAACAGCCCTGCCACGGCCAGCAGTTCTTCGCCCGGCCCCTCATTGGAATAGATGAGCGGCAAGCGTCCCCTGAGCCAGGGCAGCACGTGCATCTCCTGCAGCCATTTCTTGAGGGGCCGGCCGTGGGCACGGCCCGCGGGGCGGCAAGACTCGCCGCCTTCCCGGAAAGCGACCCGGAGGCCCTCAGGCCCGCAGAGGGCGGCGCGGATGCCCTCGCCCGCCGTGGGCACCAGCCCCAAGGCACCTAGGCCCTCCCCCAGTTCCTCGAACTCCCCGGGCCTGAGGCGGAACTCCGCAGGCGCCGGCGGCAGCGGCAGCTGCGCGTACAGTTGGCCGCCATAGCGGCGTACTTCCGCACCGGGCCAGTCCACGCAGGGGTTTCGGTCTTCCCCGGCGCCGGCCTGGGACATGATCTCGGCGAGCTTGTGGGTGGACGGCAGCGGCAGCCCCCGCAAGCCGATCCAATGGCGCAGCAACTGGCGTGCGCGAGCCTCGCTGAGCTGCTCCAGCGCACTCACCGGCAGCGTGAGGCCGGAGCCCAGGCGTGCCCAGTCCTCCGCCGCCAGGGCGCTCAAGGCCGCCTCTGCTTCGGCACAATGGGCCGCGGCGCGGGAGAGGGTCTCGGCCGCCGCGGGCCAACGGGCCTTGAGGCGAGGCACCACTTCATGGCGCAGATAGTTGCGATCCAATTCCGTGTCGGCGTTGCTGGGATCCTCGATCCAGGTCAGCCCCTGGACGCGGGCCCAGGCCACGAGGTCGCCACGTTGCTCCCGCAGCAGCGGCCTGGCCAGATACCCGCCCTGCCATTCCACGCACTCCGGCATGGCGGAGAGGCCCCGCACACCAGCGCCACGCAGGGCCTGCAGCAGGAAAGTCTCCATCTGGTCATCGGCGTGCTGGGCCAGTAGCAGCATGTCGCCGGCTTGTGCGGTGTCCGCGAAAGACTCGTAGCGCAGGTCGCGGGCCGCCGCCTCCAGGCTCGCGCCGGGCGCGGGATCCACCAGCACACCCAGGGCTTCCAGGGGGACGTCGAGACGCGCGCATTCTGCCTCGCAGCGGCGCGCCCAGGCCTCCGCATCCGGCTGGAGATTGTGGTTGACGTGGATGGCTGCGAGGCCGCCCGGGAGTTCCGCCCGCGCCGCCACCAGGGCATGCAGCAGCACGCTGGAGTCCACGCCGCCGCTCAGGGCCACGCGATAGCGGCGCGCCCGGGGCAGACGCCGCAGGGTCTCGAGCAGTTTGGCGGGAGAGAAAGGCACGGCCGGAACGAGCCGCGGCGCGGACTCAGTCTTCCTTGAAGGCGCCGAAGGACATGAAGCGCTTGTAGCGCGCCTCCAGCAGTTCCTCGGTGGACATGCGCTCCAGGCGGCCCATGTTCTCGATGAGCGCCTTCTTCACGGCAGCGGCCATGGCGTCCCCGTCGCGGTGCGCGCCGCCCAGCGGCTCCTTCAGCACCACGT
>DASXYJ010000116.1:0-4033 GCA_036502565.1 Gammaproteobacteria bacterium | reverse complement strand
CCTGGTCAAGGGCGAGCTGGAACTGCGTTCCGGCGAGAAGGTGGTGCGCGTCATCACCGGCGGCAGCGAAGAAGCCCGCCATCCCCTCGCCCCGCAGATCCCGCGCCACGTCTCGGCCCGCGCCAAGACCAACGTCGAATGGTTCGCGGTCGACAGCGACCTACTGGACATCATGCTCACCTGGGACCAGACCGGCGCCTTCGAGGTCGGAGAGCTGCAGGCCCAGGAAGAATCCCCCGCCGACGACTGGATGACCACCATCCTCCAGACCAAGGCCTTCCATCGCATCCCGCCCGCCAACATCCAGGCAGTGCTGATGCGCATGGAGAACATCGCTCGCAAGGCCGGCGACGTCATCATCAAACAGGGTGACGAGGGCGACTTCTTCTACATCGTCACTTCCGGCAAGTGCGTCGTGACCCGCGAGACCCCCACTAACAAGGCCGGCATCAAGCTTGCTGAGCTGGTGACGGGCGACGGCTTCGGCGAAGAGGCCCTGATCTCCGATGCCAAGCGCAACGCCACCATCACCATGCTCACCGATGGTGCGCTGGTGCGGCTCGCCAAGGAAGACTTCAAGAAGCTCCTCAACGAACCCAGCCAGAAATGGGTGCCCATCGAGGAAGCCCAGAAGATCGTGGCCGCCGGCGGCCAGTGGCTGGACGTGCGCCTGCCCAGCGAGTTCGAGAACAAGCACCAGGAAGGTGCCATCAACATCCCGCTGTACTTCATCCGCCTCAAGCTGGATACCCTGGATTCCAAGAAGCAGTACGTGGTGTATTGCGATACCGGACGCCGCAGCTCCGCGGGTGCGTACATCCTGAGCGAGCGTGGTTTCGACGTCGCGGTATTGAAGGGCGGCGCCCCCGGCTGAGCCGCTCCATCTCCAAGACAGAAAAGCCGCCCTCGAGGCGGCTTTTCTTTTCCCGTCATGACGGATCTCAAGCCAGTGACTGGTGCTGGCCGCCGTGGGATCGATTGAAACGTCCCAGCTCCTCGATGGCCACGCGCATGGCCTCCTGCTCCGGCAGGGTCAGGGCCGGGTTCCACACGTCGAAGATCATCACCACCCGGGTCTTGCCGCTCTTGTTCCAGGCCTCGTGCTCGTAGGTATCGTCGAAAGCGATGCACTTGCCTTCGGTCCATCCGCGCGTCTCGCTGCCCACCCGGATGCCGCAGTCGGTGGCGGACGGCACGATCAGCGGCAGATGCACCACCAGGCGCACGTTGATGACGCCCGTATGGGGCGGGATATGCGCGCCGGGCTTGAGGATCGAGTACAGCGCCTCCGGCGAGTGATCAGCCACCCGGTTCAGGGGCGCCGTATCCAGGGCCTTGGACGTCACCGGGCAGCGCGCATGGTTGTCGGCGAAGCGCTCCCCATCCCGGTAGAAAAAGAAGGCATTCCAGTTGGGCGAATGGTTGAGGTCTTTCCAGTACTCGGCGCCCGGATGTTCGCGCGGCATGGCGACGAAGGGCCGGAAACCCTCGTCCTTCGCCAGCACCGCCAGCAGCTCCTCGCGGATCGCACCGGTATGCGCCTCCAGCGACCGCATCCAGGCGAACTCATCATGCTCGTACCAGGCGCGGTCCGGCAGGCCCGGGAAAGTCATGAAGGTGGGACGCTGCTTGCCCGGCAGGGGGATCTTCGCGCGCAGGCCCAGGTAGGACTCGAGGCAGTGCCAAACGCGGTCCAGCGCGGCGCGGCCGTGTTCCCGCTCCACCGGCGCCAGCGCCGTGCGGAACACCTGCATGCGCGCATCGCGCAGCGCCTGCATGCCCTGCGCCGCCAGGCTGCGGATGCCGGCGGGGATCCGCGCCACGTCCATGAACATGCCGACGCTGTCGGCAGCATCGAAGGCGCGGGTGAAGCTGGTCAAGGCCTCGTCATCGCGGCCCAATTCGTGCAGCAGGCCGGCCTGGTTGAACAGTGCCGCCACCTGGTCCGGCTTCAGCTCCACGGCGCGGGTGAAGGCGGCCAAGGCGCGCTGCGCGTCGCCCGCGGCACGGTGGGCTATGCCCAGGTTCTTATATAGGTTGGCGTTACCAGGATGGGCCGCGACGCCCTGCTCCAGCAATTGGATGCTGCGGCGCACCTCGCCGCTCTGCAAGGCTGCGGTGGCGACGAAGCTCAGGGCTTCCGGATGGGAGGGCTCCAGCGCAAGGACCTGCCGATAGAGTTCATGGGCCGCGGCCAGTTCGCCGCGCCGCGCGTGGGCGTCGGCACGTTCCGCGAGCAGCCGCACAGGTCCATCCGGACCTGCTTGCCCGGTCTGTGCGTCCCCGCTCGTCATGCTACATGGTGTGGGTGGGGCGATCGGCCTGGAGTGCGCCGCCGAGATAGCTCTCGATCTTCTTGGAGGTGTTGCCGGCGTCCTGGTCGCTGAACTGCACGCCGATGCCGGCTGCGCGCTTGCCTTGGGCGCCGCGCGGCGTCACCCAGATGACCTTGGCGGCTACCGGCAGGCGCTCGGCGGATTCCATGAGCTGTAGCAGGATGAAGACTTCGTCGCCCAGCTGGTAGGCCTTGCTGGTGGGGATGAACAGGCCGCCGTTCTTGATGAACGGCATGTAGGCGCTGTACAAGGCGCTCTTGTCCTTGATCGCCAGGTTCAGGATGCCCTGTTGACGCGGTGCGCTCATCGATTACCCCATTCGTTCGCCGCGAGCGGCGACCCCTTGATGTCATCCAGACCACCCGCCCAGTCCGAGAGCAGCACCGCGAAGGTGAGTTCCCGGTTGGCGGAGGTGTCCAGCGCCTGCAATGCCGACTGGATGCGGTCCAGGAAGGCGTACAGGCTACGCAAGTGTATGCCCTCCGCCGCCTTTTGCAATAGCGGAAGTTGGTCGCGGTTCATCACCCGGGCGCCGCCGCCGTTCCTCACCAGGATCAGGTCGGAGGTGAAGCTCCACAACAGCTGCAGGAGTTCCGGATAGCGTTCCTTGGGTTGTGTCGCCAGCATCACCGGATTGGCCTGGCCGGCCCGCAGGCGCAGCAGGCCTTCGAAGAAAGCCTTGCGGCGCGAACCCAGGTCAGAAGCCGCCAGCTCCATGGCAGCCAGAGGCGCGCCGCCCGCGAGGGCCAACAGCACCGCCCAGTCGTCCCGCGTCTCCCGTGCCTGCAGCCAGCTGAGTGCCTGGGTGGTCTTCGGGGTCGGCATCGCCACCAATTGGCAGCGGCTGCGGATGGTGGCCGGCAGGCGACCCGCTGCAGAACTCACCAGCAGGATCAAGGTCTCCGCCGGCGGCTCTTCCAGCGTCTTCAGCAGGCTGTTGGAAGCCGCGATGCTCATGCCCTCGGCGGGTTCCACGACGGCGACCTTGCGGCCACCCTGGTGGCTGTGCAGCTGCAGCCCCGCGATGAGGTCGCGGATCTGTTCCACGCTGATGTTCTGCTTGAGGGCGCCCTCCTCGCCGGCCTTACCCTCACGTTCCTCGAACGTCACCCGTTGGAAGTCCGGATGGCTCGCGGCATTGAACTGCGCGCAACCGGAGCAGGTGCCGCAGGCGCGGCCATCGCGCGGCTGACGGCAGAGCGCGAGACGGGCGAGGGCCGAAGCGAAGAGACCTTTGCCGGTACCCGCCTGGCCGCTGATGAGCAACCCGTGTGCCAGCTGCGCGGACATCATGCGCGCCGTCAAGGTGTCCCAGGCGTCCTGCTGCCACGGGAGAGGGACGGTATCCAGGTTCAAGGGAGCGCTCATGCCCAACGTCTCAACACCGAGTCCATCACTGCGGAGACATCCCGCTGCACCGCGTACACGTCCTGCCCCGCATCCACCACGCGGATGCGGCGCGGCTCTTTCTTGGCGCGCGCCAGGTACACGCGACGCACCCGCTTGAAGAACGCGTCTTTCTCCTGCTCGAAGCGATCCAGGGCGCCACGGCCGCGTGCCCGCGCCATGCCCACGGCGGGATCCACGTCCAACAGCAGGGTCAGGTCAGGTTTGAGACCACCCAGCACCATGCGTTCCAGCGCGGCGATCTTCGTGGCCGGGATGCCGCGGCCACCGCCCTGGTAGGCGTAGCTGGC
>DASXYJ010000115.1:0-5735 GCA_036502565.1 Gammaproteobacteria bacterium | reverse complement strand
GGCCAGACCATGACCATCCACTGTCCCAACACCGGCGGGATGCTGGGCTGCGCCGACCCCGGGATGCGGGTCTGGATGAGCCTGGCCGCGAACCCGGAGCGCAAGTACGCCTGGACTTGGGAGCTGGTGGAAGCCCTGCCGGGGGTGCTGGTGGGTATCCATACCGGCCGCACCAATAGCCTGGTGCGGGAAGCCATCCTGGCGGATGTCGTCCCGGAAGCCGCGGGTTACCACGGACTCAAGGGCGAGGTCATGGCCGGGGAGGGCTTCCGGGTGGATTTCCTCCTAAGCGGCCACGCCGACCGGCCCGATTGCTACCTGGAGGTGAAGAACGTGACCGCGGCGGTGCAGGATGGCATCGCGCTGTTCCCGGACGCGGTGAGCGAGCGGGCCAGCCGGCACCTGCGGGAGCTGATCACCAAGGTCCGAGGGGGTGAACGGGGCATGCTGTGTTTCTGCGTGCAGCGGGATGATGTCAGGGAGCTGCGCCCCGCCGATGCCATCGATCCGGTCTATGGCCGCACCCTGCGGGAGGCGATGGCCGCGGGGGTGGAAGTGGTGGCCTATGCCGCGCGCATGAGCCCGCAAGAGGCGATGCTTTATCGGCCGGTCCCGGTTCGTCTGCCATGAGTCACCCCCTATAATGCGCGTCTATGTTTAGACCCTTCCCCCTGTTCGTCGGCCTGCGCTACTTCCGCGCCAAGCGCCGCAACCAGTTCATCTCCTTCATCTCCGGCATGTCGTTGGTGTCCATCGCCATCGGCGTGATGGCCCTCATCACCGTGCTCTCGGTGATGAATGGCTTCCAGGACGAGTTGCGGGACCGTATCCTCAACATGACCTCGGACGCCACCATCTCCGGGTTCGACAACAAGCTCTCGGACTGGCCTGCCGTGATCCGCGACAGCCAGCAGTTCCCGCAGGTCACCGGCGCGGCTCCCTACGTGGATGACCAGGCCATGTTGGCCAACGGCTCCAACATGAGTGGTACCGAGATCCGCGGCGTGATCCCCGGCATGGAGCCGGCGGTCTCGGAAGTGGGCCGGCGCATGGTGATGGGCAAGCTGGAGCAGCTGCAGCCCGGCAGCTACGGCATCGTGCTGGGCAAGGACCTGGCCTATGCCCTGGGCGTGGCGCCCGGCGATAAGGTCATCCTGATGATCTCCCAGGGTAACGTCACGCCGGCGGGACTCATCCCGCGCTTCCGCCGCTTCACCGTCACCGGCATCTTCGACGCCGGCATGTACGAGTACGACCGGGGCCTGGCGCTCATCAACATCAAGGATGCCCAGGTGCTGTATGGCCTCGGCGACCAGGTGAGCGGCGTACGCCTCAAGCTCAAGGACAAGTACCAGGCGCCGCTGGTGGCGCGGGCCATGACCGAACGCTTCCACGGCGCCTATTACATCAGCGACTGGACCCAGGAACACGTGAACTTCTTCAAGGCCATCGCCATGGAGAAGACCGTGATGTTCATCATCCTCTCGCTCATCGAGCTGGTGGCGGCCATCAGCATCGCCATCACCTTGGTGATGGCCGTGACCGACAAGCAGGCGGACATCGCCATCCTGCGTACCTTGGGCGCGAGCCCGCGCGAGATCATGGGCATCTTCATCGTGCAGGGCACCATCATCGGCTTCCTGGGTACGCTCATCGGCCTGATATTGGGCGTGCTGCTTGCCACTTATCTCAACGACATCATGCATTTCCTGCAGAACGTGTTCCACACGGAGTTCCTGCCCTCCAGCGTGTATTACATCAGCGACCTGCCGGCGAGCATCGTGCGCAACGACGTGCTGAAGATCACCATCGCCAGCTTCGTGCTCACGGTGCTCTCGACCCTGTACCCGGCTTGGCGCGCGGCCAACACCCAGCCGGCGGAGGCGCTGCGTTATGAGTGACGCCGCTACCATGGGCGGCGCCATGCTGCGCTGCGAGAAGCTGGTGAAGCACTTCAAGGAAGGCGACTACAAGGTCGAGGTGCTGAACGACGTGGACCTGAGCGTCGCCCGGGGCGAGCGCGTGGCCATCGTCGGCAGCTCGGGTTCCGGCAAGAGCACGCTGCTGCATCTGCTGGGCGGCCTGGACACGCCCACGTCCGGCGAAGTGTTCGTGAACGGCGAGTCCCTGAGCCAGATGTCCGATGCCGCTCGCGGCACCCTGCGCAACCGCTCCATCGGCTTCGTCTACCAGTTCCATCACCTGTTGCCGGAATTCACGGCCGTGGAGAACGTGGCTATGCCGCTGCTCATCCGCGGCATGGATCCCGCCGAAGCGGAAGCCAAGTCCGTGGAGTTGCTGGGCAAGGTGGGCCTGGCGCAACGCCTGACACACCGGCCGGCGAAGCTGTCGGGCGGTGAGCGCCAGCGGGCCGCCGTGGCGCGTGCACTCATCCATCGCCCCGCGGTGGTGCTGGCGGACGAGCCTACCGGCAACCTGGACAGCCACACCGGCGAACAGGTGTATCAGCTGATGCTGGAGTTGAACCGGGAGATGGGCACCGCGCTGGTGCTGGTGACCCACGACATGAAGATGGCGGAACGGGCGCAGCGGATCCTGCACCTGCAGGACGGCCGGCTGCTGGTCTAAAGTCTCGGCGCTTCGGTGCGCTCGGTCTGGCGCAGCTTCCAGCGCCCCCGTATGGAGAGCCGCCAGGCCACATCGAACACCGCGTAGGCCACTAGGGCGAAGACCAGGCCTTCCACTACGCTGCCTACCAGAAGTTCCTCCACACGGTGCCAGATGTGCTGCAGTTCCGGGGAGTGAAGCCCCTGGCTCACGGGCTCGCGTGACTCCCGGGTCGGATGGAAGGGGTTCAGCAGGAAGCGGCCCAGCATCCAACCCAGGTAATAGATCGGACCGAAGGTGAGGGGGTTGTTGATCCACACCGCCGCCACCGCCACCGGCATGTTGATGCGCCAGTAGAGTGCGCCCAGCACCGCCAAGGCCATGTGCCCGGGGACCGGCAGGCAACAGATGAAGGCGCCCAGGGCCAGGGCCCGGCAGGTGCCGCGCCGGCCGATGTACCAGAGCGCCGGGTCGTGCCAGAGGAAATCGAAGGGGCGCATGTACCACTTGCCGTGCAGCCTGGCGTGCAGCTGCTCGGCATCCGGCACTATCTTTGCAAGGAACTTACGGGGCACTACGGCTCCAGGCTCAGCATCGCGGGTCGTCGCCCGCATCCCAGCATAGCCCGCCGCGAGCGGACCTGGCATTGTTCAGAAATGAACTATATATAGGTCGTCCGCCCCGATGGGCGACGGGACCATTATCCACAGGGGTAGAGGTATGTGGAAGTCCGCAGCGGCGATGCTGGCGGGGACAGTCGCGATACTTTCGCTGCGGGAACTACCCGCGCTGTCGCTGCTCATCGCCCTAAGCGTCCCGATCCTGGTTGCCGCCGCCTGGCGTCGTCAGTATTGGCTGTTGTTCCTGCCCTTGGGTGGCATCTGGTGTTGGACCGCTGCCGGACAACATCTCGCCACGCGCCTCGACCCCAGCTATGAATCCCGACCGATCGTACTCAGCGGCTGGGTGAGCAACCTGCCGCAGCTGCGGGGCGAACTCACGGAGTTCCAGTTCGAGGTGGAGACGCTGGACGGGCAGGTGCCCGGCCCGGGCATACCCCGCATGGTGCGGCTCAGCTTCGAGGGCGGCAGCGATGTCCCCAAGGCCGGGGAGCATTGGCGCTTCAGCGTGAAGCTGCGCCAGCCGCGGGGCTTCATGGACCCCGGCAGCTTCGACTATGAGGGCTGGCTGTTCTTCCACGACATCGGTGCCACGGGTTATGTGGCCAAGGATGCGGAGCGCCTCGACGGCACACGCTTTCCCTTGCTGCGCCTGCGGTCAAACCTGCGTGATCGCATGACTGCGGCGCTTGGGACCGATCCCTTCGGCGGCATGGCCACGGCGCTCGCCACCGGGGACCAGGGCGGCATCAGCGAAGCCCAGTGGCGGGTACTCCAGGCCACCAGCACCGTGCACCTCATGGCCATCGCCGGTCTGCATCTCGGCGTGGTGGCGGGGCTGCTGTTCCTGCTGGTGAAGTCCCTCTGGCGGCGCAGCGTGCGCCTGTGCCTGCGTTGCCCCGCCTCCATCGCGGGTGCGGTGGCGGCCCTGCTGGGTGCCACTCTCTACGCGGCGATGGCGGGATTCACACTGCCGACCCAGCGGGCGTTGATCATGTTGGCTTCGTTCACTCTTGGCGTCTTGCTGCGCCGCCGACTTCAGGCCAGCGATGCCCTGGCCTTGGCGATGTTGGGCGTGCTGCTCTGGGATCCCCTGGCGGCGGGGGAGGCAAGCTTCTGGCTGTCCTTCACGGCGGTGGCGGCGATCCTGTTCGTCTTCAACGGCCGCGTGCATGCACGCCATAACTGGTTCTGGGACCTCATCCGCACTCAATGGGCGGTGGGTTTGGGACTCTTGCCGTTGCTGGCGTACTTCTTCCAGCAAGCGGGCATCGGTTCACCTCTGGCCAACTTCCTCATCGTGCCCATCTACGCTTTCAGCGTGATACCTCTGGTGTTGGTGGGCGCCGTACTGCTATGTGTGTGGCCATGGGCCGGCGTGGGTCTGCTGAAAGTGGCCACGGCCATCATGGGATTCACCTGGCCTATCCTGGACAGCTTGGCGGCTCCCGCCGTCACATTGCCGGCACCTGCCGCGACTCCGTATCTGGTGGTCTTAGGCGTGCTGGGGGCAGCCTGGATCCTGCTGCCGCGTGGCATGCCGGGACGATTGCCGGCAGCGCTATTGCTGTTGCCGCTGTTCGTCGTCGCGCCGGCCGGTATCGCCGCCGGCGACTATGACGTGACCTTGTTGGACGTAGGGCAGGGACTCTCGGCAGTAGTGCGCACCGCGGATCACGTGCTCGTCTATGACACGGGACCCAGCTTCCGTTCCGGCTCCGACACCGGCCAGGAGGTATTGATCCCCTATCTGCGTGCCCAGGGGATAACCGGCCTCGACCGGGTCATCGTGAGTCACGGCGACAACGACCACGCCGGCGGCCTGGAGAGCCTGCGGGAAGCCTATCCGTCAGCGCCGGTATTCACGGGTGCCATGGACCGGGTCCCGGATGCCCAACCCTGCTTGCGGGGTCAGCGCTGGGATTGGGATGGCGTGCATTTCGAGATGCTCTATCCCGCGGCCGGCGACACCCTCACGGGCAACGACGCATCCTGTGTGTTGCGTGTGAGCGGGAAGGGCGGCAGCACGCTGTTCGTCGGAGACCTGATGAAGAAGGGCGAGAAGCGCCTGCTGCAGATGCAGCCGGTGTTGCGCAGCGACCTGTTGATCGTGCCGCATCACGGCAGCAACTCGTCCTCCACGGAGCCTTTCGTGGCGGCGGTCTCGCCCCAGCAGGCGTGGTTCCCGGTGGGCTATCGCAATCGCTGGGATTTCCCGAAGCCGGAGGTGGAGGCGAGATATCTCCCGCTGGCGACGCTCGCAGATACGGCCCGGGATGGCGCCCTTTGCATGCGTTTTCGGGCCGGTCACATGCCTACCCTGACCATGCGCTGGCGGCGGGAGTCGGCCCTCCTGTGGACCGAGGAATAAGCAAAATTCCCTTGGAATCCAGTATGATGCATCAACTGGATACCGGGGAGCGGTATGTTCGAGATCATCAAGGCAGGCGGCTGGATCATGGTCCCGCTGCTGCTGTGTTCCGTGATCGTCGTGGGCATCATCGCCGAGCGCCTGTGGAGCCTCCAGACCCAGCGCGTGGCCCCGGA
>DASXYJ010000114.1:0-4453 GCA_036502565.1 Gammaproteobacteria bacterium | reverse complement strand
CTTCCGCGCCACGCTCAAGCTCATCGCCGACTGCAAGCCCAAGGCGCTGCGTCTCGCCTGGGCCACCAAGGGCTTCGAGATGGAGAGCGGCAAGCTCTTGCACGAAGTCGCCAAGGAGATGCTCGGCGCCAAGACACCCATCGCGGTGCTCTCCGGCCCCACCTTCGCCAAGGAAGTGGCGCGGGGCATGCCCACCGCCGTGACCATCGCCTCCAACGACATGGCTTTCGCCGCCGACTTCGCCCAGGCCATCGCCAGCCCCGTGTTCCGGGCTTACACCTCTGACGACCTCACCGGCGTGGAGGTGGGCGGCACCGTGAAGAACATCATCGCCATCGGCTGCGGCATCAGCGATGGACTCGGCTTCGGCGCCAACGCCCGCGCCGCACTCATCACCCGCGGCCTGGCCGAGATCGCCCGGCTCGGCGCCAAGCTCGGCGCCCGCGCCGAGACCTTCCAGGGCCTCACGGGCTTGGGCGACCTGGTGCTCACCTGCACCGATGACCAATCCCGCAATCGCCGCATGGGGCTGGGCCTCGCCACCGGCAAGTCCGTGAAGCAGGTGGCGACGGACATCGGCCAGGTGGTGGAGGGCGTATACGCCGCCGAGGCGGTGCACGTGCTGGCGAAGAAGCTGGGCGTGGAGATGCCTATCTGCGAGCAGATATACCGCATCCTCTACGAAGACCAAGCGGCCCGCACCGCGGTCGAGGCTCTCATGGGGCGCTCCCTCAAGCATGAGCAGGGCTGATCAAGCTGCCGCGCTTCGATACAAGCTCCTGAAATAGCTCGGTTTTAAGATTCCTTGCCGGTATATCCGGAACCTTGTCACAGTCGTATCATCTAACTCCTTTTGATTCCCCCTTCCATCCGTATCGCGAGGTCTCCCATGCGTCGTATGTGGTCCGCGAAGCTCCTTGCCGTGTTCGGCACTGCCCTGGCCGGCAGCCTTTCCCTGAGCGCCCTGGCAGCCGGTGAGAATCCGCCCGCCATGCTGGGCTTCTCCTCCGCCGATGCCGCCCAGCAGGCTTCGCTGGAACAGAAGTTCGACGCACTGCTCTCCGCGCAGCGCCAGAGCGACTGGAACAAGGAGATGGCCTCCGGCGCCAACAACGTGGGCACGCCCCATGACAAGGCCAACGCGGAGATGATGCTGAAGCTGTTCCAGTCCTGGGGCTGGGATGCGCGCATCGAGACCTTCTACGTGCTCTACCCGACGCCCAAGGAAGAGCTGCTGGAGATGACCGCGCCCACTTCCTACAAGGCGACGCTGCATGAACCGCCGGTGGCTGGCGACAGCACCTCCACCCTCACCGACCACGTGCTGCCCCCCTACAACGCCTACGGCGCCGACGGCGACGTGACCGCGCCGTTGGTGTACGTGAACTACGGCATGCCGGACGACTACAAGGAACTGGAGCGTCACGGCGTGGACGTGAAGGGAAAGATCGTGATCGCCCGCTACGGCGCCGGCTGGCGCGGCTTGAAGCCGAAGCTCGCCTGGCAGCACGGCGCCATCGGCTGCATCATCTATTCCGATCCGGCCGACGACGGTTACATGCAGGGCGACGTGTACCCGAAGGGCGCGTTCCGCCCCGAGGAAGGCGTACAGCGCGGTTCCGTGGCTGACATGCCGATCTACCCCGGCGATCCGCTGACCCCGGGCAATGGCTCGCCCGCCAAGCCCGGCCACTTCAACATGGACGACGCCAAGACCGTGCTGAAGGTGCCGGTGTTGCCCATCTCCTATGCCGACGCCAAGCCCCTGCTGGCGGCGCTGGGCGGCGAGGTGGTGCCGGAGGCCTGGCGCGGCGCCCTGCCCTTCACCTACCACATCGGCCCCGGCCCCACCCAGGTGCACCTGAAGGTGCTCAACAACTGGGAACAGAAGCCGGTCTATGACGTGGTGGCGATGATCAAGGGCAGTGAGTACCCGGACCAGTGGATCGTGCGCGGCAACCACCACGACGGCTGGGTGTTCGGTTCCGACGACCCGCTGACCGGCAACGTGGCGATGCTCGACGAAGCCCAGGCCATCGGCACGCTGGTGAAGCAGGGTTGGAAGCCGAAGCGCACCCTGGTGTACGCGAGCTGGGACGGCGAGGAGCCGGGCCTCTTGGGTTCCACCGAATGGGCCGAGACCCACGCCGAGGAGTTGCAGAAGAAGGCGGTGCTGTACTTCAACACCGACAACAACAGCCACGGCTTCCTGTTCGCGGAAGGTTCGCACTCGCTGCAGGAGATGTTCAACCAGGTGTCCAAGGGCGTCACCGACCCCGAGACCCACGTGAGCCTGGACGCGCGCAAGCGCGCCTTCCTCCGCGTGAACAGCTTCCGCGACCCCGATGAGAACGGCGACCAGGCGACGCTCGCCGCCACCGGCCAGGACCTGCCGCTGGGTGCGCTGGGTTCGGGCTCGGATTACACCGCGTTTATCGATCACCTGGGGATCACCTCGCTGGACGCCGGCTTCTTCGGTGAGGGCGAAGGCGGCGACTACCATTCCCTGTACGACTCCTGGGACCACACCAACCGCTTCAGCGACCCGGGCTTCAAGTACGGCGTGGCCCTGAGCGAGGTCACCGGCCACACGGTGCTGCGCTTCGCGGATGCGGACGTGCTGCCCTACAGCTACGGCGCCTTCGCCGACACCGTGAGCAAGTACATCGACCAGATGCAGAAGCTCACCTCCGGCGTGCGCGAGCACAACGAGCAGCTGGACAAGCTGCTGGGCGCCAACGCCTTCGTGCTGGCGGCGGATCCGACGGTCACCTACGTGCCGCCGGCCCAGGCCCAGTCCGCTCCGTTCCTGGACTTCTCGCCCTTGCAGAACGCCCTGGTGAAGCTCAAGGCCAGCGCGGCCGCCTATGACACCGCCCTCGCCGCGGCCCAGGACGGCGGTTTCAAGCTGGACGCTTCCAAGCGCGCGGCGCTCGACAAGCAGTTGCAGGGCATGGAACAGGACCTGCAGTACGACGGCGGTCTGCCGGGCCGCTCCTGGTTCAAGCACATGATCTATGCGCCGGGCCTCTACACCGGTTACGGCGCCAAGACCATGCCGGGCGTGCGTGAGGCCATCGACCAGCAGCAGTGGGATACTGCCAACAAGTACATCGGCATCGATGCCCAGGTGCTGACCAGGTTCAGCGCCGAGCTGGACAAGGCCACCGCGCTGCTGAAGTAACGCCAAGTCCCAGACGAAAGAAAGGGCGGGTGCCTCGCGGCACCCGCCCTTATCTTTTGAACTGGGGCTTACTTTTTCGCGGAAGCAGCGTCGGCCGCCAGGCCTTCCACTTGGATGCGCAGCGTCACGTCCATGTTGAAGCCGTAGGCCTTGCCGTAGTCCACGCCGAAGTCGGCACGGTTGAAGTTGCCGGTGGCGTCGGCGCCGCAGACTTCCTTCTTGTAGAAGGGATGCATCATGCACTTGAAGCTGAGGATCTTCAGGGTCACCGGCTTGGTGACGCCGTGGAAGCTGAGGTTACCGGTGACGGTGGTGGGAGCGCCATCCTTGAAGCCGCCCAAGGTGCCCTGGTAGTGGGCTTCCGGATACTTGGCGGCGTCGAAGAACTGGTTGCTCTTCAGCTCCTCCTCCAGCTTGGCATTGCCGATGACGACGCTCGTCATGTCGGTGTAGACGTCCACGGAGCCTGTGCCGGCGGCCTTGTCCACGCTGAGGCTGCCGCGGTTCTTGACCATGATGCCGCGCCACACCGAGAGCCCGCCGAAGTGATCGGTGTCGAACTGCACGTGGGTGTGGTCGGGATCTACGTTGTAGTTCACCGGCGCGGCCATCGCGGTGGACATGGCGACAGCGGCGGCGAAAGCGGCGAACGTGGAAAGGCTTCTCATGGTTTCTCCTGGGTCGGGTGATTGATCAAGCGGGCGAATCGGTCGAGGCTCTGGTTCCAGCCGGCTTCCATGCCTTCCAGCATGCCGACGGCGTCCACCCCTAAGCCCTCGGCGTAGGTGCTGAGGGAGAGGCGGGTCTTGCCATCCTCGTCGGCGAAGCTGACGGAGAGCCGGCCCTGCAGCGCCGGCTTCCCGGACTGGTCGAGGGCCTCGTAGTCGAAGGCGAAGCACTCGTTGGCGCGCAGGTCGATGATGGTGCCCAGCATCGGATACTCGGTGCCATCCGGTCCACGCATCACGATGCGGAGGCGGCCGCCCACGCGTGCCTCGATCTCGCATACCGGGTTGGTGAAGTCCTTCGGCCCCCACCAGCGCGCGACCTGCTTGGGATCCGTCCAGGCGCGGAACACCTGTTGGCGCGACACCGCGTAGAAGCGGCTTATGTAAAGCTCTCGGCGTTTGGTGATGGTCTTCATCCGCCCTTTCTTACCACTTCCGCCAGGTAACTTGCCAGTTGTTCGAAGGTGCCACTCCAACCGCCGTTCATGGAGGCATGGTTCTCGGCGAAGGTACGGCGCTCGATATCGGTGGCCTGGTAAGG
>DASXYJ010000113.1:0-3110 GCA_036502565.1 Gammaproteobacteria bacterium | reverse complement strand
ACCTGCCCACGGACCTCTGAGTCCGCCGGGCGGGACCTGCCTCAGTGCAGGGTGTAGGTCAGCTTGACCTGGAAATGCATCACGCCGGCCAGTTCCGCCGGCTTGGGCGGTAGCTTGGCCTTCTCCACCGTGCTGATGGCGGCTCGATTGATGTGGCCGCCGGCATCGGAAGCGCCCAGGGTCACGTTAGTGGCTCTGCCGTCTCCCGCGTAGTCGAACTCCACCACGACCGTCCCATGCTCGCCGCTCAGGACTGCCGCTTTCGGGTAGACGACCCCCTTCTCGACGGCTTTCTGAAGCTGCGCCTCGAAAGCAGCCAAGGCCTGACTGTTATCTGCGGCGGCCGCCGGGGTCGAGGTTGGAGCGGGTGCCGGATCGGCAGCGAATGCGCCGGTGGCGAGGCTGAGCAGGGCGGAACAGATGAGTGTCTTGATCGCGCTTTCGATCTTCATCTTAAGGCCCCCTTTGCATTGAGACATCAATCCCAGCGGTCATCCCTGGTCTGGACCATACCATCCTGGACGCGGACCGGAAAGCTGGCGGTAGGTTCGTAGGCGGGCGCGGAGAGTGCCTCGCCGTTGCGGATGTCGAAGGTCGCTCCATGGCGGGGGCAGGTGATGATGCAGCCGCTCACGGGGCCGCCGGTGAGGATGCCGCCATCGTGGGTACAGACATCTTCGATGGCATAGAACGTCCCATCCACGTTGAACACGGCGATCATCACGCCGTCCGCCTCGGTCACCTTGTGGGTGCCGGGCGGGAACTCGCTCACAGGGCTGACGGCTATCCACTCAGCCATCAGTAGTACATGCCTGTCTGAAGTTTTGCTTCTTCCGACATCATCTCGCGGCTCCATGGCGGCTCGAACACCAGTTCCACGTCCGCGGACTGCACCGTGGGCACCTGTTCCAGCTTGTCCTTCACATCCTGCACCAGGATGCCGCCCATGCCGCAACCGGGAGCAGTGAGGGTCATCTTCACTGCGATCTTCTTCTTGTGGTCTTCGGTGGGCTGCAATTTACATTCGTATACCAGCCCCAGGTCCACGATGTTGATGGGGATCTCGGGGTCATAGCAGGTCTTCAACTGGTCCCAGACCAGTTTCTCCACGTCCGCATCGCTGGGGTTCTCCGGAAGCTTGGGAGCTTCCTGCACCTCACGACCGAGGGCATCGGCATCCTTGCCGGCGATGCGCAGCAGGTTGCCGTCCACGTAGACGGTGAAGCTTCCGCCCAGGGACTGGGCGACGTTCACCTCGGTGCCTTCCGGGATGAGCACATGGGTGCCGGCCGGGATCATCACCGCCTCGCAGGCTCGCAACAACTTGATGGGTTCGCGGTCGTACATGCGGTGCTATTCCGTCGAGATCGAGGCGGCGTCGCCGTGCAAGGCGCCCTTGAGGGTATGCCAGCACAGGCTCGCGCATTTCACGCGTGAGGGATATTCGCGCACGCCCGCGAGCGCGGCGAGCTTGCCCAAGGGCTCAAGTTCAGTCGGCGGCTCGCTGCGGGTGAGCAGGTCGTGCATCTCGTCGAAGAGCTTGTCGGCATCGGCGCGGCTCTTGCCCTTGAGACGCTCCGTCATGAGGGAAGCGGAGGCCACCGAGATGGCGCAACCGCTGCCCTCGAAACTCAGGTCCTGGATCTTCTCCCCATCCAGCTTGAGATAGAGGGTGAGCTTGTCGCCGCAGAGGGGGTTGAACCCTTCCAGCACCTTGTCGGCTCCGGCGATCTTGCGGAAGTTACGCGGACTGCGGTTGTGGTCCACGATCACATCGCGGTAGAGGTCCTTGAGGTCCATCAGGCCAGCACCTCACGGGCCTTGCCCAGCGCCCGTACCAACGCATCCACGTCCTCGCGGGTGTTGTAGAAGGCGAGGGAAGCACGCGCCGTGGCCGGCAAGTCGAAGCGCTCCATCACCGGCATGGCGCAGTGGTGGCCGGTGCGGATGGCCACGCCTTCCTGGTCCACGATGGTGCCGAGGTCATGGGGGTGTACGCCTTCCATGACGAAGGACTGCACACCTGCCTTGTGTCGGGCGGTGCCCACCAGCCGCACGCCCTTTACGGCGGCGAGCTGCTCCGAGAGATAGGCCAGTAGGCCCTGTTCGTATTGCATGGTGGCCGCGAGGTCCACCTGCTTGAGGTAATCCACCGCGGCGCCGAGGCCCACGGCCCCGGCGATGTCCGGCGTGCCCGCCTCGAACTTGTGAGGCAGGTCGTTATAGGTGGTCTGGTCGAAACGCACGATGCGGATCATCTCGCCGCCACCCTGCCAGGGCGGCATGGCTTCCAGCAGCTTCTGCTTGCCGTAGAGGATGCCGATGCCGGTGGGGGCGAACATCTTGTGGCCGGAGAAGGCATAGAAGTCGCAGTCCAGGTCCTGCACGTCTACGGGCATGTGAGGCACCGCCTGGGCACCGTCCACCAGCACGGTGATGCCGCGGGCATGAGCCTGGGCGGTCATCTCCTTCACGGGGTTCACTGTCCCTAAGGCATTGGAGACATGGCCGAACACGGCGAGTCGCGTCTTGGGCGAAAGCAGCTTCTCGAAGGCGCCGGGCTCCAGCTCGCCTGCATCGGTGATGGGTACCACTTTTAGCGCTGCATCAGTCTGGCCGGCCAGGAGCTGCCAGGGGACGATATTGGAGTGGTGCTCCATCTGGGTCAGCAGGATCTCGTCACCGGCCTTGAGCAGGGGTCGCGCGTAACTCTGGGCCACCAGGTTGATGGCCTCGGTGGTACCGCGAGTGTAGATGATCTCTTTTGTGGAACGCGCATTGATGAAGGCACGTACCTTCTCCCGGGCGCCTTCGTAGTCGGCGGTAGCCAGTTCACTCAACTTATGCACGCCACGGTGCACGTTGGCGTTGTGGTGCTCGTAATAGTGAGATATCGCGTCGATGACTGCCCGCGGC
Source organism: Gammaproteobacteria bacterium (assembly GCA_036502565.1). Lineage (GTDB taxonomy): Bacteria > Pseudomonadota > Gammaproteobacteria > Natronospirales > REEB76 > DASUBN01. The sequence goes on along the minus strand of DASXYJ010000113.1, from coordinate 194 downwards.
TTCTGCGAGGTGGCGGCATTGTCCAGGTACACCAACGGTTTGGCGTGCACTTTCTCCGAGAGGATCGGGAAGTCCGCGCGCCAGCGCAGCGGATCGAAACCGGCGACAGTGTCCATGGCGCGGCGGGGAGTGCTCATGACTGCTCCGGCAGATGGAGTTGGCGGATTGCTGTACCAAGGCGTCCACGCACGTGG
>DASXYJ010000112.1:0-4773 GCA_036502565.1 Gammaproteobacteria bacterium | reverse complement strand
AGACCGTCCTGATCCAGGAGCTGATCCACAACGTCGCCCTCCAGCACGGTGGCGTCTCCGTCTTCTGCGGGGTCGGCGAGCGGACGCGCGAGGGCAACGACCTCCTGCTCGAGATGACCGAGTCGGGCGTGCTCGACAAGGTCGCGATGGTCTACGGCCAGATGAACGAGCCGCCGGGCGCGCGCCTGCGCGTCGGGCTCTCCGGCCTGACCATGGCGGAGTACTTCCGCGACCAGGGCCAGGACGTGCTCCTCTTCATCGACAACATCTTCCGCTTCGTCCAGGCGGGCTCGGAGGTGTCGGCGCTGCTCGGCCGCATGCCGAGCGCCGTCGGCTACCAGCCCACGCTCGCGACGGAGATGGGGCAGTTGCAGGAGCGCATCACCTCGACCCGGACGGGCTCGGTCACGTCGATCCAGGCGATCTATGTCCCTGCCGACGATCTCACCGATCCTGCTCCGGCGAACACGTTCGCGCACCTCGACTCGACGACGACGCTCTCGCGGGCGATCGTGGAGAAGGGGATCTATCCGGCGGTCGATCCGCTCGACTCGACGTCGCGGGCGCTGCAGCCCGGGATCGTGTCGGACGAGCACTACCGCACCGCGACGCGCGTGCAGGAGGTCCTCCAGCGCTACAAGGACCTCCAGGACATCATCGCCATCCTCGGTATCGAGGAGCTCTCCGACGAGGACCGCCTGACCGTGCAGCGCGCGCGCAAGATCCAGCGCTTCCTGTCCCAACCCTTCACCGTTGCCGAGGTGTTCACCGGCAGCCCTGGCAAGTACGTGTCCCTGAAGGACACCATCCGCGCCTTCAAGGGCATCGTGGCCGGCGAGTACGACCACCTGCCGGAGCAGGCCTTCTACATGGTCGGCACCATCGAGGAAGCCGTCGAGAAGGCGAAGACGCTGTAAGGCGACACACATGGCAAGCAGCAACATCCACGTAGACATCGTCAGCGCCGAGCGCGAGATCTTCTCGGGCGAGGCCGACATGGTGTTCGCGCCGGGCGAGCAGGGCGAGCTCGGCATCGCGCCGCGCCACGCGCCGCTCTTGACGCGCATGAAGGCTGGTACCGTGCGGGTGCAGCACGGGGGCGAGGAACAGGTGTTCTACGTGTCCGGCGGCATCCTCGAGGTCCAGCCGCACATGGTGACGGTGCTGTCCGACACCGCGCAGCGCGCCGCCGACATCGACGAGGCCGCCGCCCAGGACGCCAAGCGCAAGGCCGAGGAAGCCCTGGCCAACCAGTCCGGCGACCTGGACCTGGCGCGCGCCCAGACCGAGCTACTGGAAGCGGTGGCGCGCCTCAAGGCCATCCAGCAGATCCGCGACAAGAAACGCTGACCACGTAGCGCAGGACGCGCGAGCTGCCGCAACCCAGGGGTGCTTCTGACGAAGCAGTGGGCACGGCAGGATGATACGGAGAAGGCCGGCTCGAAGCCGGCCTTTTTCTTGGGCGTCATGGAACTGCCATCGAACCGTTCCTGGGTGTCGAATTGGGTCCAGGCCGGGCCTTTCGATTATCATAGACAGACTCTTCCAGCCCCAATCAGGAACCCGCATGGCGCTCAGCGTCATCATCCTGGCCGCCGGCCAGGGCAAGCGCATGCACTCCGACCTCCCCAAGGTGTCCCAGCCGCTGGGCGGCGCGACCTTGCTCGAACACGTGGTGCGTTCCGCCGCGGCGCTGGACCAGGCCACTGTGCACGTGGTCTACGGCCACGGCGGCGAAGCGGTGCAGGCGGGACACAAGCATCTCGACGTGAGCTGGGTGCTGCAGGCCGAACAGCTCGGCACCGGCCACGCGGTCATGCAGGCCGCGCCGAAGGTCGGCGACAAGGACCTGGTACTGATCCTCTACGGCGACGTGCCGCTGGTGCGCCCCGCCACCCTGCGCCGGCTCACGGATTCCGCCGCCAAGGGCAACCTGGCGGTGCTCACCGCCAAGCTCTCCGACCCCAGCGGCTACGGGCGGATGTTGCGCGACGGCTCCGGCCGCGTGCAGCGCATCGTGGAGGACAAGGACGCCAGCGCCGCCGAGAAGTACATCGACGAGGTCAACACCGGCCTCATGGCCTGCAGCGGCGCCAAGCTCAAGGGCTGGCTCGCGAAGTTGAGCAACAAGAACGCCCAGAAGGAGTATTACCTCACCGACGTCATCGCCATGGCCGCGGCGGACGGGGTGACGGTGGACGGCGTGCTGGCGGAGGACCGCGACGAGGTGCGCGGCATCAACGACAAGCACCAACTGGCCCAGGCGGAGAAGGCGCTGCGCAAGCGCATCGCCATCGAGCTGATGGTGGCGGGCTTGGCGCTGCGCGACCCGCGCCGCTTCGACCTGCGCGGCAGCTTGAGCTTCGGCCGCGACTGCATCATCGACGTGAACTGCGTGATGGAAGGTGCCGTGAAGTTCGGCAATCGGGTGAAGATCGGCCCCGGCGCGGTGATCAAGGACTGCGAGATCGGCGACGACACCGAGGTGCTGGCCCACTGCGTGCTGGACGGCGCCAAGATCGGCGCCAAGGTGCGTATCGGGCCCTTCGCCCGCATCCGTCCCGAGAGCGTGTTGGGCGATGAATCGCACGTGGGCAACTTCGTGGAAGTGAAGAAGACCAAGCTGGGCCGCAAGAGCAAAGCCAACCATCTGGCCTACGTGGGCGACGCCCAGGTGGGCGACGGCGTGAACATCGGCGCCGGCGTCATCACCTGCAACTATGACGGCGTGCAGAAGCACGTCACCACCATCGGCGACGGCGCCTTCATCGGCTCCGACACCACCCTGGTGGCACCCGTGACCATCGGTCCTGGTGCCTACATCGGCGCCGGTTCCACCATCACCCGGGACGCTCCGGCCGGTGAGCTCACCCTCTCCAGGGTGCGGCAAGAGACCAAGGTCGGCTGGCAGCCACCCGTGAAGAAGAAATAACAAGATGTGTGGCATCGTCGGCGCAGTCGCCGGTAGAGACATCGTCTCCCTGCTCATCGAAGGCCTGCAGCGGCTGGAATACCGCGGTTATGACTCCGCCGGCATCGCTGTCCTGGATAACGGCATCAAGCGCGTGCGCAGCGTCGGCCGCGTCGCCGAGATGCAGAACAAGGCCCGCCAGGAGAAACTCACCGGCATCACCGGCATCGGCCACACCCGCTGGGCCACCCATGGCGGCGTCACCGAGCCCAACGCCCATCCCCACATCTCCCGCGGCGAGATCGCGGTGGTGCACAACGGCATCATCGAGAACCATGAGCAGCAGCGCGAGAAGCTGAAGGCCTTAGGCTACGTGTTCGAGTCCCAGACCGACACCGAAGTCATCGCCCACCTCATCCATCACCACCTGCAACAGCACGGCGACCTGTTCCGTGCCACCCGCGAGGCGGTGCGCCAGCTGGTGGGTGCCTATGCCATCGGCGTGCTCTCGCTCAAGAACCCGGACCTCATCACCGGCGCCCGCATGGGCTGCCCGCTCCTGGCGGGCCTGGGCGAGGGTGAGAACTTCCTGGCTTCTGACGTCTCCGCCGTGCTCTCCGCCACCCGCAAAGTCATCTTCCTGGAAGACGGCGACGTGGTGGAAGTGAGCCGGGAGGGTGTGAAGATCATCGACCGGCAGGACAAGCCGGTCCAGCGCAAGCCCTACGAGAGCCAGGCTTCGCTCGCTGCCATGGAGCTCGGGCCCTACCAGCACTACATGCAGAAAGAGATCCACGAGCAGCCCAAGGCGCTCTCAGACACCATCGAGGCGGTGGTGGATGGCGGGTTCTCGGCAGACATCTTCGGCAAGGGCGCCGCGGAGATATTCAAGAGCATCGACCAAGTGCTGATCCTGGCCGCCGGCACCAGCTACTACGCCGGCCTAACCGCCAAGTACTGGATCGAGGGCATCGCCGGCATGCCGGTCTCCGTGGAGATCGCGAGCGAGTATCGCTACCGCGAATCGGTGGCCAATCCCAAGCAGCTGGTCATCACCATCTCCCAGTCCGGCGAGACGCTGGACACCATGGAGGCCTTGAAGCACGCCATCGCCCTCGGCCACGACAAGACCCTCTCCATCTGCAACGTGCCCGAGAGCGCCATCCCGCGCGCCTCGCGCCTGGTGTTCTACACCCGCGCCGGCGCCGAGATCGGCGTGGCCTCGACGAAGGCCTTCACCACCCAGCTCATCGCGCTGTTCAGCTTCGCCGCGACCCTCGCCAAGCTGAAAGGCCGTCTCAGCAATGAACATGAAGCCCAGCTCATGGAAGGCCTGCGCCTCGTCCCCGGCAGCGTGCAGCACGTATTGAACCTGGAGCCCCAGATCAAGGAATGGGCTGCCGACTTCGGCAAGCGTCACAACGCGCTGTTCTTAGGGCGCGGTGTGCACTATCCCATCGCGCTCGAAGGCGCGTTGAAGCTGAAAGAGATCTCCTACATCCACGCCGAGGCCTACCCGGCGGGTGAGCTCAAGCACGGCCCCCTGGCGCTGGTCGACAAGGACATGCCGGTGGTGGTGATCGCTCCCAACGACGCCCTGCTGGAGAAGGTGAAGTCCAACATGCAGGAGGTCAAAGCCCGCGGCGGCGAGCTCTTCGTGTTCGCGGACCTCGACAGCCACTTCGCCGAGAGCCAGGGCGTGCACGTGATCCGCACCCCGCGCCACGCCGGCATCCTCTCGCCCATCGTGCACGCGGTGCCGGTGCAGCTCCTGGCCTACCACACGGCTCTGAAGAAGGGCACAGACGTGGACAAGCCGCGTAATCTAGCCAAGTCGGTGACGGTGGAATAGTCTCGCTGGG
>DASXYJ010000111.1:0-10890 GCA_036502565.1 Gammaproteobacteria bacterium | reverse complement strand
TGAACACCTGGGTGAAGAAGATGGTCACGCCGTTCTCGGCCAGGCGCTGCATGTCGGTGCCGCGCGCGCGCAGGGTCTGGATGTCGCTCACCGGCACGCCGTGGATGCGTTCCATCACCATCACGTCGTGACGGGTCAGGTCCCAATACACCTCCGGCACGTACAGCAGCTCGGAACCTTCGAAGTTGCGCTTCAGCTGGGCGGCGTTGGCGGCTTCCCGCACCAGGTCGAGTTCGTCGATGACGGTCTTCTCGTATTCGGCTACCACTTCCAGGGGGCGCAGGCGGCGGCCGTCGCTCGAATAGCGGTCGGCGAGGGCCGCTACCAGGTACAGCACGTCGAGGTCGGCGCGGATGCGCTGCTCCACGCCGGGGCGCAGCACTTTCACCACCACCTCGCGGCCGTCCTTGAGCCGGGCGGCATGCACCTGGGCGATGGTGGCGGAGGCCAAGGGCCGTTCGTCGAACTCCGAGAACAGCTCCGTCACCGGTTTGCCCAGGGACGTCTCCACGATGGCACGCGCTTGCGCGCCCGGGAAGGGCGGTACCCGGTCCTGCAGCTTGGCCAGCTCGTCGGCGATGTCCGGCGGCAGCAGGTCGCGGCGGGTGGACAGCACCTGGCCGAACTTCATGAACACCGGGCCCAGCTCCTCCAGCGAGAGCCGGATGCGCTCGCCGCGGCCGATGGATCTGCTGCGGGTCCAGTAGAAGGGATTGAAGTAGACGATGAAACGCAGCGCCGGGAACAGGTGCGTGGCCAGCACGATCTCGCCGAGACCATGGCGCATCAGCACCCAGTTCACGCGCCACAGGCGCCAGGCCTGGCGGGCGCTGATCATGACTTGATCCGCGCGGCGGCGCGCTTCAGGCGCGCGTCGAAGCGCTCCGCGTCGTCGCGCAGGCGGTCCACGCCGCTGACGAAGCCCTGCACCTCGTGGCGCGGCGGCAGGTCGCGGGATTCGTAGTGCAGGTAATCGGCCACGTCCTGTCCCAGGCGCGTGCCGGAATCCCGGGCCCAGCCCATGAAGCCGCGCAGCGCGTTGCCCACCTGCCGTGCGGCCACGTCGCCGATGCGCTGGGCCAGCAGCTCTTCCCAGTCGAGGTCCGCATTGCGCAAGAGGCGCGAGAACACCTGCGCCGTCTCCGCCTCGCCGTTCATCTGCATGCCCTTGGGCACCGCTTCCGGGTCGCGCTTGAGCGCGGTGGCCATGAGCGAAGCCGCCGGCACGCGCACGCTCACTTGGGCCTCGCCGTGGTAATCGGAGGCGACGCTCATCTTGCCATCCTCGGCCAGGAAGTGCAGCGTCAGCGGCAGGCCGATGAGTTCGAGCTTCACCACCTTGCCTTCGAGCTTGGCGAGGTCGGCGCGGGCCGCGCTGGAGTTCTTGAACGCCGTGGCCAACGCCCGCTCCACGCCGGCGGCGATGAGGCTGGCGAAGGGCAGCGTGCTCACAGCTTGTAGCCCCGGTGCAGCGCCACGATGCCGCCCGAGAGGTTGAAGTAGTCGCAGCGGGCGAAGCCCGCCTGCTGCATCATGCCCTTCAGGGTATCCTGATCGGGATGCATGCGGATGGACTCGGCCAGGTAGCGGTAGCTCGCTTCGTCCTTCGCCACCACCTTGCCGAGCCAGGGCAGGATGCGGAAGGAATAGCCGTCGTAGAGCGGTTTCAGTCCCGGCGCCGTAGGATGCGAGAACTCCAGCACCAGCAGCCGGCCACCCGGCTTCAGTACCTTGAACATGCTCTCCAGGGCCTGCTGCTTGCGCGTGACGTTGCGCAAGCCGAAGCCGATGGTGACGCAGTGGAAAGTGTCGGGCTCGAAGGGCAGCTTCTCCGCGTCGGCGATCGCGTACTCCACGTTGGAGGAGGCGCCGGCATCCACCAGCTTGGCGCGGCCGTGGGCCAGCATCGCCGGGTTGATGTCCGTGAGCCACACCTTGCCACTCTCGCCCACCTGTTTCGCCATGCCGAGGGCGAGATCGCCGCTGCCGCCCGCCACGTCCAGCGCCCACTGGCCGGGCTTGAGTCCGGTCTGCCCGAGGGTGAAGCGCTTCCAGAGGCGGTGCACGCCCAGGGACATCAGGTCGTTCATCAGATCGTAGTTGTCCGCCACCGACTCGAACACCTGGCGCACGCGCCCGGCTTTCTCGTCGATGCCGACGCGCTGGTAACCGAAGTCGGTGGAATTGGGATCGACGGGCTTGTTCATAAGAAGATGGAGGCCTTGGGCGGGCTCCATTCTAGCAGGCACGTCGCATATGACGCGCGGGCGGACCGGGAAAGCCCGCCCCAGGCCCCGCGCTCAGCACGGAGGCCCGGGTGGTTTGTCTTAATCCCAGCGCTTCAGGACCAACGCGGTATTGATGCCGCCGAAAGCGAAGTTGTTGCTGATGACGTACTCGGTCTGGAGCTTGCGGCCCTCGCCGGTCAGGTAGTCCAGCTCGGCGCAGGCCGGGTCCACTTCGTCCAGGTTAATGGTGGGGGCGAACCAGCCCTCGCGCATCATCTCGATGCTGAGCCAGGCCTCCAGGGAACCGCAGGCACCGAGGGTATGCCCGAAGTAGCTCTTGAGGGAACTGATGGGAGCCTTGGAGCCGAACACCCTGTTGGTGGCGATGGACTCCGCCACGTCGCCGCGCTCGGTGGCGGTGCCGTGGGCGTTCACGTAGCCGATGGCGCTGGCCGGCAGGCCCGCGTCCTTCAAGGCCAGCTCCATCACCAGGCCCATGGTGTCCACCTGGGGCTGGGTGATGTGCGCGCCGTCGGCGTTGCAGCCGTAACCCACCACCTCGGCGTGGATCCTGGCGCCGCGCGCCTTGGCATGTTCCAGGTCCTCGAGGATCACGCTGCAGGCGCCTTCGCCGATCACCAGGCCGTCGCGCTTCTTGTCGAAGGGCCTGGGCGTGGTGTGGGGCGCGTCGTTGCGGGTGCTGGTGGCGAACAGTGTGTCGAACACCGCGGTCGGGCCGACGCTCAACTCCTCGGCGCCGCCGGCGATCATCACGTCCTGCATGCCGTACTTGATGGTCTCGTAGGCGAAGCCGATGGCCTGGCTGCCGGAGGTACAGGCGCTCGTGGAGGGGATGATGCGGCCGGTGATGCCGAAGAACAGGCTGATGTTGACGGCGCCGGTGTGGGCCATCATCTGCACGTAGGTGTTGGAGGTGAGGCCCTTGATGCTGCCGCTCTGGGCCATGCGGCCGAAGGCCATGGTGGGCTCGGCGCTGCCGGCGCAGGCGCCATGGGCGATGCCGGTGCGGCCGGACTTGAGGATGGGGTCGCCGGCGAGGCCCGCGTCTTCCAGGGCGAGTTCGCTGGCGCGGGTCGACATCACCGCCACCGGACCCATGCTGCGCATGGACTTGCGGTTGTACTGCGGCGGCAGCTCATAGGCCGCCACCGGCGCCGCCAGCTTGCTGTTGATGTCCTTGTAGCTGGACCAGTCCTGCATGAAGCGCACGCCGGACTCGCGGGCGCGCAGCTTGGCGGAGATGCTCTGCCAGTCGTGGCCGAGGGCGGTGAGACCGCCGCAGCCGGTGATGACGACGCGCCGGGTCACGGCGGGTTCAGGCGGCCGGGGTCGAGAGCAGCTTCTCGATCACCTGTTGCACGTCGGCCACGGTACGCACGCTCTTGAAGTCCTCCGGGCTGATCTTGCGGCCGGTGATCTCCTGGAGCTTGATGATCATGTCCACGGCATCGATGCTGTCGAGGTCCAGGTCCTCATAGAGGCGCGCTTCGGGCGTGATCTTGTCCGCCTCGATGTCGAACTGCTCGACCAGCGTGTCCTTGAGGGTTTTGAATACGTCCTGTGGGAGCATGGAGGCTCTCTGAAGGCTTTAGTTATGTATTTGTACTTGCCGGAGTCCCGGCATCCCCGTGCGGCCGCAAAACTGCAGCCGCGGGGCTATGTTAACGCTTCCAGCCGGAGTGGCAAGGGCGGGAGACTGGACTGAGGCTAAATGCCGGGTAATTCCGTGAGCGCGACGGATTCCAGGCCCTTCGCACGCAGACCTTCCAGGATCAGCCGGACCGCGGGGACGCAGCTCTTGCGCTTGCCCGGCACGTCGTCGCCGTCGTGCAGCAGCACGATGTCGCCGCTGCGAATGTTTCTCAACACCCGCCGCGCCATGGATTCCGGGTCCGGGTCCACGGTGTCGCGGCTGTGCACCGACCAGGCCACCACCTTGAGGCCCAGCGCGCCGATGGCCTGGGCCAGGTCGCCGGTCTTCATGCCCACCGGCGGCCGGTACAGGCAGGTGGAGGACCGCCCGGTCACCACCTCGATGGCGTGCTCGGCGCGCGCGATCTCCTGCTGCTGCCATTCCTTGAGGCGGAAGTTCTGCAGGTAGGAGTGCTGCCACGAATGGTTGGCGAGCACATGGCCCTCGGCCACGATGCGCCGCCCCAGCTCCGGATGCGCCGTCAGGTTCTCGCCGATGATGAAGAAGGTGGCCTTGGCGCCATGGCGCTTCAGCTCGTCCAGCACCGCCGGCGTGACCTCCGGATCCGGGCCGTCGTCGAAGGTGAGGGCCACCTGCCTGCCGCCGCGGCTGCCATGGGTGGTGGTGGCGATGAACCAGCTGGAGCCGGCGCGGACCACGCTGTCCACAGCCAGCCCCAGCAGCAGCAGCGCCACCAGGCCTGGCCAAAGCAGCGGCCAGCCCAGCCATAGCCAGCCACCCAGCACCACCAAGGTGTAGAAGAAGGCGATGCGTGGCTGCACCCAGCGCAACCACCAATAGAGTCTTTTGAGGGGGTGCATGGACGGGGTCTGTGGCGACGGGACGGGACCGGACATACCTATATGATAATGCGCCGCCTCAATCTCCTGCCATGACTCCCGGGTCCGACATAGCCATCCGCGCCCAGTCCGCGCCCTCAAGCCGCCACATGGTCACCTCGGGGTTGCCGCCGCGGAGTGCCAGGGCCAGCCGCCAGTCCGGCGCGAAGCTTCCATATATGAAGTACCAGGGCCCCGGTGGGAAGGGTGAGGTCAGGGAGCAGCGTCCGGTCTCCAGGTCGAAGCAGACCTGACGCAGGGCATCCCAGATGCTGAGCCCCGCAGCCTTGCAGGCGGCTTCCTTCAGGGTCCACAACCTATAGAAGAGCGGCAGCGGATCGGATTCCCGCGCCAGGCGTTCCGCTTCCTTGGGACAAAATACCCGCGCCGCCTGGCCGGCCACGGCACGCGGCCGCAAGCGTTCGATGTCGATGCCCACCGGTACCGGGGACGCCGCCGCCGCCAGCCATCCGCCGCTGTGGCTCAGGTTCAGCCGCACGTGGCCATCGCCGTACTGGACGCCGCCGTGTTCCGCGGTGAGCAACAGCGCCGGATCGGCTCCGCCCTGCACATGCACGAGGGCGGCCAGCAGCAGCTCGCGGCCCGCGAGCCAGGACTGCCGGCGCGGTGTGGCGCTGAAAGCCCGGTAGCGATCCTGTTCCGCCGTCGCGAGCTGCGGCAGCAGCCGCTGCTCCCGGGCCGCGTGGGACGCGGTGTCCAATGGGGCGAGATGGATGTGTGCTTGCTGGGCCAAGGCCGGCTCCTCCGGCGAACCATAACACGCCGGCAGACATGCTAAATTGGCCGCGTCTGTCGGGGAACAGCACGTGATCGAGATCCGGGACCTGCACTTCCGTTACCCAGGCGCGGCGCGCGATGCGCTGCAGGGCCTGTCGTTGCAGGTGCGCGACGGCAGCCTGTTCGGCCTCTTGGGTCCCAATGGCTCCGGCAAGACCACGTTGATCTCGCTGCTCACGGGGCTGTTGCGGCCCTCCGCCGGTGAAGTACGCATCGGCGGCGAAGCCTCGCCGGGCGGCGCGCCAGCAGCCCAAGCCATCAGCGCCCTGGTGCCGCAGGAATACGCCTTCTATCCACGCCTCACGGTGGCCGAGAACCTGCGCTGCTTCGGCGGGGTGCTGGGATTCGGCGGCACCGACCTCAAGTCGCGCATCGAGGAAGTCTCTGGCATCGCCGGCCTGCAGGACTTCTCCACCAAACGCGCCGAGCATCTCTCCGGCGGCTTGAAGCGCCGCCTCAACCTCGCCATCGGCCTGCTCAACCGGCCGCGCCTCCTGTTCCTGGATGAACCCACCGTGGGCATCGACCCGCAGTCGCGGGCTTTCATCCTCGAAGCCATCAAGCGCCTCAACGCCGGTGGCGCCACGGTGATCTATACCTCGCACTACATGGACGAGGTGGAGCAGCTCTGCGACACCATCGGCGTGTTGGATGAAGGCAGCCTGCTGGCCCACGGCAGCCTCGCCGAGTTGCTGAAGGCCGCGCCGGGACAGCGCAACCTGGAGGAGATGTTCCTGCATCTCACCGGCCGCAGATTGAGGGACTGAAGATGGTCACCCTCGCCCTCGTCCGCAAGGAACTCATGCTGCTGCTGCGGGACTGGCACGCGCTGGCGCTGCTGTTCGTGATGCCTGCGGGTTTCATCCTGGTGATGTCGCTGGCGCTGCAGGGCCGCTTCGCCGCGGACCAGGGTGTGAGCCTCAGCTACTACCTGGTGGACCAGGATCAGAGTGCCGCGAGCATCGGCTTGGTGCAGCGGCTCGCCGCCTCGCAGGAACTGAAGCGTGTACCGAGCGATGCTCCGTTGGACGTGCAGCGGGACGCGGTGCACACCGACAAGGTGCAATTCCTGGTGGTGATCCCCAAAGGATTCGGCACGGCGCTGGATGGCAGCACGCCGCTCGCCATGCAGGAACAGTCGGGTCCCGGCGTGGAACCTGCGGTGGCAGAGCTCTTCACGGCGCGGCTACAGGGCCTGCTGGCGGAGCTCTATCTCAGCAAGCGCCTGGGGGCGCTGGGGAGCAACATGCCCGACCCCGCCGGTGCGCAAGCCTTGCTGCACACGGAGTCCTTATATACAGCGGGCGCGCGGCCTTCTTCGGTACAGCAGAACGTGCCGGCCTGGCTCTTGTTCGCCATGTTCTTCATCGCCATACCCCTGTCCACCACCTGGGTGCAGGAACGCTCGCAGGGTACTTACGCGCGACTGCGCACCATGGGCGTGAGCCCGGTGCAACTCCTGGCCGGCAAGCTCCTGCCCTATATCGGCATCACCCTGGTGCAGGCGGCGCTGATGTTGATGGTAGGTGTGTGGATCGTGCCGCTCCTGGGCGGCGGGCAGCTCACCCTGGGCCATGCACCTCTGGCCTTGCTGCTCATGACCCTGGCGGCGGGTTTCGCCGCGGTATCCTATGCACTGCTGATCGCGAACTTGGTGTCCACCGCGGAGCAGGCCACCATCTTCACCGGTGTCGCGAACCTGTTGATGGCGGCCATCGGCGGCATCATGGTGCCGCGCTTCATCATGCCGCCGGCCATGCAGGCCATCAGCCTGCATTCGCCCATGGCCTGGGGCCTGGAGGGTTTCCTGGACGTGTTCTTGCGGGGCGGCGGGGTCGCCATGGTGGCGTCCTGGGTCCTGCATCTGGTGTTGTTCGGTATGGTGTGCCTGGGCGTAGCCGCCCTGAGCATGCGCCTGCGCCACAGGAGTTGAGGATGGATCGCGAAACGCTGAAGCGGGAGCTCAAGGAACTCATCGTGGTGGAGTGCCAGAAGAACCACGTGCGGCCGGAACAGATCGGCGACGACGACATCCTCATCGGCAGCAGCGGCGACCTGGGCCTGGACTCCCTGGACGCGCTGCAGATCGCGCTGGCGGTGAAGAAGAAGTACGGCAAACGCATCGACGGCGGCCGTGCCACCCGCATGGCCCTGAAGTCCATCAACAGCCTCGCCGACTTCATCCTGGCAGATTGAAGCCGATGGGGCCCGTCAGCATCCGTGGCGTCGGTCTCAGCTGCGCCCTGGGACTGGATGCGCCCGCCTGCGTGGACCGGCTGCTGGCCGGCAGCCGCGAACCGGATCGGGTGCGGTTGGATGACCTGGCGGAACCCCTGGACCTGGCTTACTACCGCATCCCCGACGGCGCGCCGCTGTTCGATACCGGCCGCTTCGAGCGTCTGCTGCCGGCGGTGGTGCGGGCGGCGCTCGCCGGCGCCGGCTTGAGCGACGCCGAGCGGCGCAGCCTGCCTGTGTACCTGGGCTCCTCCTGCTTCTCCATCGGCTACTCGGAGTCACGCTACGCCGCGGCACTCGCCGCGGGAGAAGCCGACGCCTTCCCCATGCCCTACTGCGGCTATGGAGATCTCGCGGGACTGGCACGCCGCGCCGCGGGTGCCGATGGCCCCGTGTTCCTCTACAACACCGCCTGCACCTCGTCCGCCAATGCGCTCTTGGGCGCGACACGGGCATTGGGCCTGGGCCGCCACCGCCACGCGCTGGTGGTGGGCGCGGAACTCGCCAACCGCACGACTCTCGCCGGCTTCTCCGGCATGCAATTGCTGGCGGAACGGCTGCGCCCCTTCGCCGCGGAGCGCAGCGGCATGGTGCTGGGGGAGGGTATCGGCGCCGTGCTGCTGGCGGCTGAGCCGCGCGAGAGTGAATACCTGCTGCACGGCGGCGCCAACAACTGCGACAGCCATAGCGTCACTACTGCCGATCCGGGCGGCGCCTCGGTGGCGGCGGTGTTGCGGCAGGCCCTCGACGCCACCGGCACCCGTGAGGTGCGCGGCATCCGCGTCCATGGCACCGCCTCCGGCAGCGGCGACATGGCGGAAGCCGCGGGCCTGCGCCAGGTGTTCAGCGCGGTGCCGTCGCTCTCGGCACTCAAGCCTCATCTCGGCCACACCCTGGGTGCCTGCGGCGTGAACGAACTGGTGCTGTACCTGGGCGCGCTGCAGCGTGGGTCCCTGCCATCGCTGGCGGACGTGGGCACGCCGGATCCGGAACTGGGAATACAGCCGCTCGCCAAGCCGCAGCCGGCACCTGCCGGCCGTTATCTCCTGAACCACTTAGGTTTCGGCGGCAACAACACCGTGCTGGTGGTGGAGCGGCCGTGATCCGGGTCACCGCCGTCAGTCACTACCTGCATCCGGTCCGCGAGGGCGAACCGTTGCCGTCACTGGATGTGGCGCTGAAAGAAGTGTGTCGTGAACACTTCCGGCGCATCGACCGTTTCATCCAGCTGGCTCTGCTGGGCTCTGCCCGCTGCGCGCGCGGCCACAGCTTGGCGTCGGACTGCGGGCTGTATCTGGGTTCAGGTCTCGGACCGATGGTCAACAACATCGCCTGCCAGGAGCAGCTGGTGCATGAGCATGAGTTGCCCACGCCCTTCAGCTTCATCAACACCCTGGGTAACAGTGCGGGCTATTACGTCGCAAAGAACTTAGGCCTGAGCGGCCAGAACCTGTTCATCTCCCGGCGTGGTGCGAGCTTCGCGGCGGTGCTGGAGGCGGCGCTCGTGGACCTGGAAGCCGGTGTGCTCGGCCAGGCACTGGTGGGTGTGGTGGAGGAAGTGACGACACCCTTAGCCGAGCACCGCCGCCGCCAGGGATTGCCTGCCGATACGGCGGTGGCGGAAGGCAGCCACTGGCTGTTGTTGGAACGGGATGCGGCGAGCGGACTTCGCTTGGAGCGCGAACACGTCAATGAGCATCCGGCGGCGCAGCCAAGACCCGCGGTGTTCCACGACAGCATCACGGGCGCGCTCGCCACGGAGCGTCTGGCGAGAGGCGAGAGTTGTGTACTGGCGGACGGCGACGCCGCCCGCGGCTGGGACTTATTTCACTTCCGCGCGTAGCGCGCGGTAGATGACTTCTTCCCGGGTGCCGCATGCCAGCAGTTGGTCGGCCAGCAGGCCGTAGTCCATGTCCATGCGGTCCTTGCACATCTTGGCGGCGTTGAGCGCGAAGCTGCGCCATTCGTCACCCACGTCCGTGAGTTCCGCCGCCAGCTCCTTGAGCCTGGGCTTGTCCAGCACCTCCGCCGCTTCCTGCAGGAAGGAGGCGTAGAGGAAGCGGAAGCCGGCGCCGCCGGTGCCGATCTCCTCCTGCATGCGCACCATGTGGCCGAGCAGCAGCTTGTTGTACTTCACGTTGCGCGGATCCAGCTTGCGGATCTTGCGCGACACGAAGCGGATGCCGCGGGTACCGGCGATGGGCAGCGGCGTATATAGCATCATGCCCGTGGCGTAGCGGATACCCTTGCGTACCGCGGGGGCCAGCTCGATCTTCGAGGGGATGTGTTCCGGGTAGTAGAGCAGGCCCTTGGGGGCCAGCACGCCGCGGGTGAAGCGCGCCTTCTGCAAGGCTTCCGCCTCGCATTCCACCAGGATGTCGATCACCGGGTCGCTGATGAGGTACTGGTCGTCGCGCTTGCCGTATACCACCAGGTTGTGGGCGTTGAAGTGGAAGCGCATGTCTGGCGGGAAATAGGAGAGCCAATAGGCCGAGGTCTGCACGCCCACGGCGCGGCCCTCGCCGAGGTGCTGGTCCAGCACCCGGGTGCCTTCCGCGGGACGGCGGAAGGTCTGCATGTGCATCTTCACGCCCAGGCGCCGGGTCAGGCCGCGGATGATGTGGCCCGGCGGCATGCGGTAGGCGAACAGCGGCAGGCCGCCGAACTTCAGAAACGGCACGTAGGCGTAGCAGAGCGCGCCGGAGATGCCGAAGGCCATGGATTCCGAGATGTCTACGCCGTTGTGGCGCAGGAGCCCGGAGATCACGCCGCTCTCGCAGTGGGCGCTCTGGCGGTGATCGAAGGGCACCACCACTTCAGGCTTTGGTACGGCGTTCATGGCTGGTCCGGGAGGCGGCCGAGCTCGGCGAATGAGATACCCAGCGCGTCGGCATAGCGTTCGCGGCGCGCGGGCGAGAGCCGCTGCAAAGCACTGGGCCGCAGGTCGCGGCGTACCCTCCACTTGAAGAAGCCGGTGCTCTGGGCCAGCAGCACCACGTCCATGCGCTGCTTGAACATGTGGTACTCGAGCGTCGAACAGGTTCCGGCCTTGGCACGCCGCCAGGCGTCCTGCGCC
>DASXYJ010000110.1:0-3224 GCA_036502565.1 Gammaproteobacteria bacterium | reverse complement strand
GCCGTGGAACTGAAGGATAAGACCCTGAAAGTGACCCGCGAAGTGGATGCGGGCCTGGAAGTGATCGAAGTGGACCTGCCGGCGGTGGTCACCACGGATCTCCGCCTCAACACCCCGCGCTTCGTGAAGATGCCGGACATCATGAAAGCCAAGTCCAAGCCCCTGGCTACCGTGAAGCTCGCCGAACTCAACGTCGCTGCGGCGCCAGCCCTGGAGGCCGTGTCCTATGCCGCCCCGACGCCTCGCAAGGGTGGCCACAAGGTAGCGGACGTACAGGCTTTGATCAAAGAACTGCATGACCGGGGAGTGCTGTCATGAGTCGCATCCTGGTCATCGCCGAACACGACGGCGAGAAGCTGAACTCCAGCACCGCCCGCGCCGTGAGCTGCGCCGCCGCCATCGGCGGTGACATCGAAGTAGCCGTGTTCGCCGCGGACGGCAAGAACGTCTGCGCTGCTGCCGCGAAGCTCAAGGGTGTGAAGAAAGTGCTGCGGGTAGCCCGCGCTGAGAACGCCAAGCCCCTGGCCGCGATACTCGCACCCCAGGTGGCGAAACTCGCCGCCGGCTACAGCCACGTGTTAGCCCCCTCCACCACCTTCGGCAAGGACCTGATGCCCCGCGCCGCCGCACTGCTGGGCGCGCCCCAGGTGAGCGACGTGATGAAGGTGGTGGACCCGCTGACCTTCGAGCGGCCCATCTATGCCGGCAACGCCATCGTCACGGTGAAGGCGCCGGAGAAACCCTGCGTGGTGGCCACGGTGCGCACCGCCTCCTGGACCGCCTGCGGCGAGGGCGGCAGCGCGGAAGTGAGCGATGCCTCCACGGATGCAGCGCTGCCTTCCCATAGCCGCTACGTGGAACTGAAGCAGGACAAGACCGATCGCCCGGACCTGCAATCCGCTCCGCGGGTGGTATCCGGTGGGCGCGGCGTGGGCAGCAAGGAGAACTTCGCCATCGTCTACACGCTCGCTGATAGGTTAGGCGCGGCCGTGGGCGCCTCCCGCGCCGCGGTGGACGCGGGCTTCGTGCCCAACGACCTGCAGGTGGGGCAGACCGGCAAGATCATCGCCCCGGACCTCTACATCGCCGTGGGCATCTCCGGCGCCATCCAGCACCTGACCGGCATCAAGGACGCCCGCACCATCGTGGCCATCAACAAGGATCCGGAAGCCCCCATCTTCCAGGTGGCGGACTTAGGGCTGGTGGGCGACCTGTTCCAGATCCTCCCGGAGCTGGAGAAGGCCCTGGAAAAAGGCTGAAGGATCAACGGCCAAGGGCCTGCGGCAGGCCGGAACCAACCGCTGCCGCGGCGGTCTTAACTGCACCTGAGTATCGATCTCAATGGCTGTCCGCTGGTGTCCGGCGGACACTTTCTCAAACGTCGAGGGGATAAACCATGAAATTGCTCCGTCTCCTGCCGGCCCTGTTGCTGGCCAGCTCCCTGCCCGCCTTCGCCGACGATGCGCCTGCGAAGGACGCGCCCAAGGGCACCGACTACACCAAGCCCTCCCTCTCCACCACGTCGGGTTCGGTGACGATCCACGGCGACAAGATCGGCTACAAGGCCAACACCGGCACGCTGGTCCTGAAGAACGAGAAGGACGAGCCCACGGTCAGCATGTTCTACGTGTACTACGCGAAGGACGGCGCCCCTTCAAATCGCCCCGTGACCTTCTTCTTCAACGGTGGCCCCGGTTCCGCCACGGTGTGGCTGCACATGGGTGCCTTCGGCCCGCAGCGCGTGCGCACGCTGGATGACAGCCATACCCCCGCCGCGCCCTACACGCTGGTCAACAACGAGTACAGCCTGCTCGACGTCACCGACGAGGTGTTCATCGACGCCCCGGGCACCGGCTTCAGCCGCGTGCTGGACAAGGACCTGGGCGGCAAGGGTGACCCGAAGGACTTCTACAGCGTGGATGGCGACGCCAAGGCCTTCTCCAGCTTCGTCCAGCAGTTCCTCGGCAAGTACAGCCGCTGGAACAGCCCCAAGTACATCTTCGGCGAGAGCTACGGCACCATCCGCGGCCCGTTGCTGGCTGAGGATCTGCAGAACGCTTCCGTGGACATCAATGGCCTGGTGATGCTCTCGGCCATCCCCAACACCGAGATCAGCCCGGACGGCGACAGCCTCAACCCGGCCATCGATATCCCCTTCGCCGTGGTGCTGCCGACCCAGGCCGCCATCGCCTGGTACCACGACCGCGTGCCGAACAAGCCCGCCAAGCTCGAGGACTTCCTCGCGCAGGTGGAGAAGTTCGCCATGGGCGAGTACCTGACCGCGCTCAATGCCGGCTCCACCCTGGACCCGGCCGAGAAGAACAAGGTCGCCGACCAGCTCTCTGCCTACACCGGCTTGTCCTCGGACTACTGGATGAAGGCCAACCTGCGCGTCTCCGGCGGCCAGTTCTCCCATGAGCTGATGCGCGAGACCGACCAGCTCTCGGGCCGCCTGGACGGCCGCTTCGCCGGCTACGCCCTGGACCCGCTGGGTGAGCAGGCCGAGTACGACCCGCAGTCTTCCTCCATCAGCTCAGCCTACGTCTCGCTCTTCAACGAGTACGTGCGCAAGACCCTTAACTACGGCGGCGAGCAGCGCTATGAGCCGCTGTCCTTCGCGGTGAACGGCTCCTGGGAGTTCAAGCACCAGAACCCGTTCGGCCAAGCCTTCCCCGGTGCCGTGAACGTGCTGCCGGACCTGGCCGTCACCATGGGCCAGAACCCGACCATGAAGGTCATGCTGGCGGGCGGCTATTACGACCTGGCCACCGCCTTCTACGCGGCCCAGTTCCAGATGCAGCACCTGCCCATGGACGACAAGCTGCAGAAGAACATCACCTATGGCTTCTATCCGTCGGGCCACATGGTCTATGCCAACGAGGCTTCGGCCAAGGCCCTGCACGACGACGTGGCGAAGTTCATCGAGAACTCCCACAAGTAATTCAAGAGCTGTTCAGTCCAGTGCGATTGAGGGCCGCCGCAAGGCGGCCCTTTTTTTGATCCCAGTGCCCGCCGTCTACCGCCCTCTTCCCTCCCTGGCGCCATCCCAGCTCGGCATCCCTGCCTCGCGTTCGCCGCTGCGCGGCTCACCCCGGCCGCGGATTAATCTAGAGGGCGGTGTTCCGCCCGCGCACGCGCGGGAGCATTGAGACGACATCCTGTCGAAAACCTTTTCGCTCCCTCCCGGGAGCGAGCCACTTTCTTGTCGCGACAAGAAAGTGGCC
>DASXYJ010000109.1:0-3006 GCA_036502565.1 Gammaproteobacteria bacterium | reverse complement strand
CATCGCGGTGCTGGTGGCGGCGTTGCTCTCACCCTTGAGTTCGCTGGACGACCAGCTCTTCTCCGCCCACATGGCCCAGCACCTCTTGCTGATGTTGGTGGCGCCGCCGCTGCTGGTGTTCGCCCGACCCATCATGGCGTGGATGTGCGCCTTGCCGGCTCCGGCGCGCCGCCTGATCGGCGGCGGCTGGAGCCGGAGCAGGGGAGTGCAGCGGGGCCTGGCCCTGCTCATGCATCCGCTCAGCGTGCTGGCGCTGGCGAGCGGCGTGCTGTGGTTCTGGCACCTGCCGGGGCCGTATCGCTGGGCCGCCGCCAGCGAAGGCGTGCACGTCTTCGAGCACTTCTGCCTGTTCGCCACCTCTCTCATGTTCTGGTCCCTGGTCATCGAGCCCTACGGTCGCCGCAAGACCGATCACGGCCTGTGCCTGCTGTTCGTCGCCGCCTTCAGCGTGCAGATGGGCATGCTGGGGGCCATCCTCACCTTCGCCTCCCACCCTCTATATATGGATGCCGGCGCAGCACTGCCCTGGGGCTTCACGCCCCTGGCGGACCAGCAACTCGCCGGGGTGGTCATGTGGGTGCCCGTGGGGCTCGTGCATCTCAGCACCATGGCGCTGCTGTTCCTGGCCTGGCTGAGGCAGGCGGAGCGGCAGGCGCAATCCGTCGTCGCCCGCCTGCTCGTCCCTACCGGAGGCTCCTGATGTACCTGCTCCTGGCCTGTGTCCTGGCTGTCCTGCTCGCGCTGCCTCTCACTGTCCGCGCCGATACCGGCGACGCGCCCCCGGCAGGCGACACCAGCCCCCTGGCCCAGCTCATGGATGGCAGCGTCTCAGGCCGGGTACGGCTCTATGACTACCGGCATTGGAACTTCGAGAACGCGCCCTATCCCAACCAGTCCCAGGACAGCGGCCACGACGACCAGGCCACCTATCTCGGCGGCGACGTGCTGCTGCGCAGCGGCAGCCTGGCGGGCTTCAGCGCCGGGCTCTCGGTGTTCACCCAGCAGCGCATCGTCGACTATGCGGTGCCCAACACCGAGGTGTTGCCCACCAACCAGCTGGCAGAGTCCTTCCTGCAGTGGCAGCAGTCCATGCTGCAACTCAGGTTCGGCCGGCAGATGCTGAGTACGCCTTTCGCCAACGGCGACATGTTCACGGCCACCACCCGTTCCTTCTATGGCTTCGCGGCGGTGCTGCATCCACTCGACTCCCATGCCAAGGCGCCGGACAGCTTCGACGACCATGGGCCGGACGGCAATCCGCCGGGCCCCTTCGATACCGCGGTGCAGTTGCCGTTCCAGGGCGACTCCCAGCCCGGCGACCCGGACCTCAAGGTGTTCCTGGCGCGCATGAGCCGCTACGAGAGCCGCTTCAGCGACGAGTTCACCGACACCAACCGCTACGGCGCGGGACTGCATGCGGCGGATCCCGCCATCCCCGACACCACCCCGGGGTTCTTCAGCATCGGTGCGCAGTACCAGTACGGCATCGAGCCGGGCGACATCATGGCGCGGGCCTGGTTCTACCAGTTCTTCGACTATGCCGCGCTGCAGTACTACGAGGGCGGCTTCCAGTGGCGCAGCGATGGCGCGCGACCCTTCGTCACCGCCCAGTACACCCACGAGAGCGACTCCGGCGCGGCCTTCGCCGGCAGCGTGGACGCCAACCTCTACGGCCTGCAAGCGGGCCTGGACTTCGCCGGCGGCGACGTGGCGCTGGTGGGGGAGTGGTCCCCTGACGATGCCGGCAGCTTCAGGAACGGAGGGCTGCTGCATCCGTACACGGACTTCAGTGCGGTGCTCTACGACGACACCATGAACGACGGCCTGGAGAACCTGGGGCCGGGGCATGCCTTCGGCGTCCAGGGCGACCTGCATCTGGGCAAGCAGCTCAGCCTGCACGGCAAGCTGGTGCACTACGTGGCGGACTACGGCACCAACGGTTCCTTCTACGACTACACGGGGCCCGCGCGCTTCGCCGGCGACAGCCTGCTCAACGGCCAGCTGGTGCCGGACCAGTCCAGCAACGGCCTCGACCTCGGCGTGATCTACAAGTTCAGCGACGACAAGCGCGGTTTCTCCCTCGGCGACGACATCGACCTGCGTAGCGGCTTCGGCGGCCGTAACACCTTCACGGAAGACCGGCTGCGGCTGGTCTACACCTTCTGATGCAGACGCTGGCCAGGCCAGCCGTGGCCGGCTGGCGGGACTACCTGGAACTCGGCAAGCCGAGGGTGGTGGCGCTCATCGTGTTCACCGCCGTGTGCGGCATGTTCCTGGCGGTGCCCGGCTGGCCGGCGGCGGCCAAGCTGCTGTTCGGCACGCTCGGCATCGCGCTCGCTGCCACCGGCGCGGCGGCCATCAACCACGTGCTGGACCGGCGCCTCGACGCGGTCATGTACCGCACCCGCCACCGGCCCCTGCCCACGCACCGGGTCTCGGTGGGGCAGGCCATGGCCTATGCCACGGCCTTGAACCTCGCCGCCATGGCCCTGTTGGCCGGTCTGGTGAATCCCCTGAGCGCGGCGCTGACCTTCTGCTCCCTGGTGGGGTACGCGGTGATCTACACCGTGTTCCTCAAGCACGCCACGCCCCAGAATATCGTCATCGGCGGCGCCGCCGGCGCGGCCCCGCCGCTGCTGGGCTGGGTCGCGGTCACGGGGCAGGTGGCGCCCGGCGCCCTGGTGCTGTTCCTCATCATCCTGGTGTGGACCCCGCCGCACTTCTGGGCGCTCGCCATCCACCGCCGCGAGGACTACGCCAAGGTGGGGGTGCCGATGCTGCCGGTCACCCACGGCGTGGCCTGCACCAAATACTACATATTGGTCTACACCGTGCTGCTGGCGGCGGTGAGCGTTTTGCCATATGCCGTGCATATGAGTGGTGTGACCTACGTCGTGGCCGCGTTGGGCCTGGACGCGGTATTCCTATGGCATGTGTGGCGACTCCTCATGGAAGAGGGCGGCGACTTCCCCATGCGCACCTTCCGCTTCTCCATCTGGTACCTGG
>DASXYJ010000108.1:0-10378 GCA_036502565.1 Gammaproteobacteria bacterium | reverse complement strand
TACCTACGTTTGTACCACCCTGCCCCGGCCCTGCCCTTGTCGCTCTTCACGGTTCCGGCTTATGTGATGTGAACTGCATCCCAACTCACTGGCTCATGTAGCTCGCGCCGCGCCGGGGCCGCATCCCCCGCGGCGGCACCGCGGCACCCCGCTTCTGTTTCTGCGTCACCGCTCCGGTGCGCAGCGCATCCGCCGCGTGGGAGGACCAGTCGTGGACCGGGTGCGGCAGATAGGATTGCCGTCGCTCGCTGAAGTCCCGGTGGTAGCTCTTGAGGGCCCTCAAGCCCTGCCGGCACTTCTCCGCGTCGAACCAGGCCCGCGGCAACAGGTTGCGCACGGCTTCTATCCCGTCTTCGACGCTCAGGCGCGGCGCGGTCCTGAAGTTCAGCCCCAGGCCCTTCGCCACTTCCAGCCGCGACTTGCCCGTGCCGAGTTCCCGCGCCACGATGTCATGGGGTGCCCAGTGCTCGCCGTAGAGGTAGCCTCGGTCCTGCAGCATCTTGGCGTAATGGACCAGGCCCTCCCCGCTGCACTCGTAGTAGTCGATGAAGTGCCGCTCCAGGCCCGCCTGCTGGCTGAACCAGACCGCGGTGCTGTCGCCTATGCCGAGATCCCACCAGGTATCCACCTTCAGTTCCGGCTGCCACGGCACCCGCGTCACCCGCCCCGCCTGTTCCGCTTGCTCCAGCAGTCTCCCGTAGTAGCTGCCCTCGCTCGCCGCCTCGAAGGAGCAGAAATACTCCTGCTGGATCAGCGCCTCGCTCATGCCGCTGGCACGTTCCGAAGCGATCACTTCCTCATCCAGGATGCCGGTGGCATCGACCCCTAGTTTCTCTGCGAACCAGTCTCGGTGATGACGGGCCATGTCGAAGAGCTCGGCGCCGTGGTTCTTGCCGCGCGGGGTATAGATAAACAACGCCCATCCACCGTTCTCAGCGAGAATCGGTCGCACATAGTCCCAAGCACGCGGATCGGTGAGGCTCCATTCGCTAAACACCACCCCGACGGGGTTGGCTCCCACCAGTCGGTCGTAATTGTCCGATCCCACCACTTGCCACACTGATCCACACTTCAACTCCATGCTCATGCGGTCGTTGCGTTCGTTCACCCGGAGTTCCGGCGGGAAGGCCTGGTCGATGAGCCGCCGGCCCTGGCCGTCGCGGCCTTCCCATACCACGCGCCGTCCCTGGGTCGCCGTCGGCAGCATGTGCCAGTAGGTGCCGGTGCGCTGGTGCGCCGCGACAGCCGTCCAGTTGATGGCGGTCGAGTCCTTGCCCGCGCGCCGGTGCCACACCGCCACCGCGCGCCTGCCGCCGTCTTCCAGGTAGTCCCACAACCGCTGCTGATGCGCGCGCGGCTTCCAGCCATTAGGCAGCGTGACTTCGGGCATGTTTCGTATGGTTCCCCCGCTTCGGCTTCTGCAAGGCTTCGGTCAGTTCCTGTTGATGCTGTGCCGCGACCACGCCAGGCTTCGGCGCCGCGCCCTTGTACACCCGGCGCCGGCCCGTGGCCGACGCCTTGCTGGTCACATAGACACGTCCACTGCCCTCGCAGCGCGGGCAGTCCCGCACCACCGGCATCCCCAGTGTCCCGTGGTCCTTGCCGTCGCCCTTGCACCAACGGCAGGCTTCGATGTCCAGATCAGCCTGCATCGTCTTCTCCCTTGCTGAAACGCGTGATCTTCACCTTGACGGCCGCGAGCTTCTTCCTCTCCCGGGCCCGGCTGGTCTTCGGAGCCCGGTAAGGAGGTTCCACTTCCGCTCGTTGCAGCACCGCTCTGGCCGCGAGGACCGACACGAAGTCGCTGTTGCTTTCCACCAGCGTGACCAGCTTCTTCATCGCAGCCCCCGTGGACTGCCGGGCGAGCCTGCGCACCTCGTCGCGCGCGTGCCACTTCTTAGGCGGGATTCGTCTGTAGGGCATGCCTGTCTCCTATGGATTCGACACGAGGGGCCCTGCGGCGCGCGGCCTATGCCTGCCCCTCTTGGCTTATGTGTCATCTTTGTCATGGAAAATGTCATCTCGCCGGTATAGAGTTAGGGCGCTCGTTACAAAGGGGTATTCAAGATGCGCATCATTCGTCCGTTGCTCACGGTCCTGACTCTGTGCCTGCTCGTCGCCTGTGGCGGCGGTGGCAGCAGCGGACCTGATCTCCAGGGGATTTGGACCGGCACCTACGCGCCCGCCGGCTCGCCGGTCCCGCTCTATGCCCTCATCAAGGACGGCGGCCCCGCGCTCTTCTACGACGCGCAGGCGGGTTTCGTCATCCTCATGCCTCAGACCCCCGGCGACAGCACCCTGAAAGAACCAGGCACGCTCTATCCGACCTATGGCTTCATCTTCACGGGGAACCACGCCAGCCTTCCCGTCGAGTTCCAGGGCGCCGACTCCGCCAGCGCCATCAGCGGGAGCATCGTCCTCGAGGGCGCCCCGGCGGCCTTCAGCTTGCATCCCGTCAACCCGCTTGGCGGCACGGCCTCCGTGGTGGCGGGCGTCTGGAGCGGCCAATATGTCGGCTCCCAGAACGTCAGCTTTCAGGTGGCGGCGGATGGCTCCGTCATCTCTGGGCAGGATGTCTTCGGCTGCCACTTCACCGGCAAGATCGCGCCGCTCGATGCCGCCAAGGACCTCTTCAGTGTGACGCTCGCCGAGACCGGCTCGGTCGCCTTCTGCGTGCACCATCTCACCGGTTTCGCCTATCAGAGCGGTACCGATCAGCTCAACATCGATGGCCACGCCGCCGGGACCTACTACTATGTCGTCGCAGACGATGCCGCCGTGGCCTTCGCCGCGGAGTTCAAGGTCCAGTGATCCGGCTCAGCTGATACCTTCCATCTTCTTGAAGGCCTTGCAGGTCTGGGCGAAGCTCAGACCTTGCTTGGCCTTCTGCTTGGCGAATACCCAGATGCCGTTGCGCTCGTCCGCCCCGTAGGGACAGGCCGCGAAGGGCCCCGCCATCTTGTAGGCGTCGAAGCCTTCTTGCAGCACGCGGCGGTAGGTATTCCACCCGAACCTCATGCCTCGGTAGCGTCGCCGTCATTGGCGATCGGATCCGCTGCCGGCGCCGCCTTCTTCAGGCGTGGCCTCTGCGGCGGGCAATACTCACCCACGCCCGGGGTCTCGTAGGGGCTCGCGGCCTTGATCGGGTTGCGCCCCGTGGGATTGATGGGCGATTTGCCCTTCACCGACTTGCCCATGGAAGCGCGAGGATCGTTCTTTCCCATCTTCATGTTTGATCTCCTTGAGGATTAAAAGCTGCTGCGCGCCTCGCTCTGACGGCGCTCGCGACGCTTTTGACGCCGCTCTGGCAATCGTTGTCTAAGGGGCGACGCGGATCTGAAACGAAAAAAGGCCGCTGTGTTGCCACAGCGACCTTTGGATTCATCTGGACGCGTACATCCAGCCTGCCGGTATTTTTCCGGAACTGACGCGGGGCGTCTACCCCCTCCCCGGCTTACTGGCGGTCATCTGCGCTAACACGCTCCAGCGCTGTTGTTCTTGTGGACACGCACATCCAGCCTGCCGGTATTTTTCCGGGACTGACGCGGTGCGTCTAGCCCCTCCCCCCTCACTGCCATCTGCCGTGCCGCTCCCGCCGCCGCAGTTGCCAGGGCTTCTCGCCCACCTCGGTCACCTTCTCTTCCACTTCCTCGCTGTCCCAGGTGCTGTCCTTGGCGAAGGCTGCCGCCGCATCCGTCCGCAGGTCGGTCTCCCGCTGGTCCACCAGCACTTCGCTCGGACTCGGATCGTCTATCTCGCCCATGCTTCGCTCCTCCTCAGCCGCGCTGCTTGGAGGGACTGGGACGGAACAGCGCGTTGTCCGCCTCGTCCTCGTAGGATTCACCGCTCGCCGCACGGCCCCGCGGTGTCTCGGTGTCCTTCAGATACTTGTCTTCGTTCCGGTCGCCGCTGCTGTGTCCCACGCCGGACTCGCGCTCCTTGGAAGGCGTCTTCTGCTTTCCCGGCGGCACCTGGCCGCCGGTCTTGGCTGTGTGCTGCGATGTTTCCATGCCTGTCTCCTATGTCTGTCGCCTCAGGCCTTCGTCCAGCGGCCCTGTGGGTCGCGCGCGCGGCTGCGCCGCTGCATAGTGGCTCCCGCCACCTGTTCTGCATCCTCGTCCGTATCCCACATGCCGTCGCTGGCATAGCTAGCGGCCGCTTCGGCATAGGGATCGGCTTCCCGCTGGATGTTGATCTCGTCCCCTTCCGTGCCGAGCGCTTCCACGCTCTCGTTGCCGGGCGGAGAGGTCACCTCGTTCTGATAGCTGTCGAGTACCCGGTATTCCTGGTTCATATCGCCTCCTTGCCCTCGGGGCAGTACCTCCCCACGGCCGCACCAGGAGATCTGGGCGCGCCTGCGCAGGGAAAGGTATGCAGTGACGATACCTGGGGTGCGGACGGATACGTATTGGGTGTTCCCCTCGATTTGGCGGGCATTCCCCTGGGGCTGCTATAGTGGTTTTTTAACGTTCTCGTCGGGCTGGCTACCTTTTCGCCCTCGCTGCAGATGCCTAGGGTGATTACCCGATTGTGCGGGCGACGTGAATCGCCATATTGCTCTCAGGGCACATCCCGATTTCGCAAGCCCTGCCGATGCTTCATCCTGGACATCCGGCAGCTTGGCTTGTGCCCAGCATAGATTCAGCAAGGTATGCATGAAGATCAGTTCTTTCCATGTACGCGAAGCCGGCACCAAGGAGATCCCGGTGGTGGTGAGCATCCCCCACTGCGGCATCTATGTACCCGAGACCATCCGCGCCAAGTTCGCCTCGGCCCACATCCGCAGCCTGCCCCTGACTGACTGGTACCTGCACCATCTCTGCGACTTCCTCCCGACCATGGGCATCACCACTATCTACGGCACCTACAGCCGCTTCGTCGCGGACGTGGATGCTCCCCCTGATGCGGTGCACCCCGGCCATCCCGGCATCCCCGCGTTCATCCCCCTCAAGACCCCCGAGGGCGAACCCATCTACTCCGACTTGCCGACGTCCCAGGAAGTGCAGGCCCGCCGCGACCTCGTCTACGCGCCCTATCACGCGCGTCTCAACGAGCTGCTCCAGAGCCGCATTACCCGTTTCGGTTCCGTGGTGCTGGTGGGACTGCACAGTTTCCCGTCGCGTCTGGTCGCCACTGACATCCACCCGGCCCAGGTCTATCTCAGCGATGACGCCGGCCGCGCCAATCCCGGTTGGCTCACGGGCACCGTCCAGCACGGCTTCAGCCGCAGCGGCATCCTCGCCACGCGTAATGGCGCCTTGAGAGACAGGTACATCGTGCGTCACTACAGCGCCGAGCCGCGGATCTCCGGTCTCTATGCCACCCTGCGCTGGGACCTCTATCTGGACGAGCAGAGCCCGGACCGCGCCCCGGGTCACGCCGGGTTCCGTGCCTTCAAGAACGTATTGAGCGATGTCTTCACGGGGATAGTGGGGGAGATCAATTCGGGCTCCCTGCGCATGAACCGCGAGCAGCGCCTGGGCAATCGTCTCAACATCTGAGCGCGTGCTGCGCACCGCATCCTTACTTTCGCGGGTCCTCGGGTCGGGTCACGCTGGCACCGGTGCCGCCCCCGTGCTTCTGCTCTCCTTCACGCTGCAACGGACCTGTATCGCGTCCCCGTCCACGTCCATCGGGGTTGCCGGCGGCGGGGCTTACGTTTGAGTCGAAATCGGGATGACCGCCGGTACCGGCCGGTGGCGATTTGATATCCGCCGGAGGGGAAGCCGGGCCACCGGGCATCTTAATTTTCTTCACTGCCGGTGCCCGGGTTGCTGCAGGTGCAGCGCCTGGCGCACCCGGCTCGTCACCGGCCTGCCATACCTGAATTTCATCCAGGCCATCCGGCCCGCCAGGGTCGGCGCGAAGGCCTCCAGCCGCATGTACTGGATGGTGCCCGTGGCCCAGTTCAGCTTGTAGGTCTCCGCCTCGCCGTAGATCTCCACCCGCTTGATGCCGCGCCCCGCGCAGTCCTTGATGAGCGCTTCCGTCAGCAGGTTGCCGGGCGAGAAGCGCTTGAACTCCTCGTCGTAGCCGCCCTTCATCATGCAGCAGTGGTCGTGCCGCTGCAGCGTCAGGCACATGGTCAGCACCCGGGTGCCCAGCCGCAGCAGATACAGCCGCAGCGCGCCCTGCCCTGCGGCCCAGTGCGCCATGCGCTGATAGAAGAGCCGCGTATGCGCCCGCGACTGGATCGCCGTGCCGCTCTTGCCTTTCCAGCCGGACGCCTCCACCTCGAATGCCTCATCGAGATGTTCGTCCAGCGCTTCTGTGCCGCTCACGATCTCGACCTTGAGCGGGCCGATCTCCTCCAACTGCCTGCGGCCGCGCCGCAGGTTCCGCTGCAGGTGGCTGTGCAGGTTGCGCTGGTATTCGTTCCAGCCATAGCGCAGGTCCACGTAGGGCGACAACAGGTGCGGCCGCAACACCACCCGGTAGCCCGCTTCCTCCGCTGCCTCCTTGCAGGCTTCCAGCGTCGCGCCTTCCGGGTCCAGCGTCGCCAGGGTCACCCGCGCCGGCGCATCCCGGAACAGCTCCCGCGCCATGGACACCGCCGCCGGCTCATCCTCCGCCAGGATGCCGAACAGGGGCGTGTGATAGTTGGATGTGGATTCAAGATGCCCGGAGCGCCGGGCCATGGGCAGCACCGCTGCCAGGCGGCCTTGCCGCCACAGGGTACGGATCTCGATCTCGCCGGTGCCGAAAGCCGGCCACCAGCAGCTGAGCCAGCCCGGGTCGAGATACGGTGATGTCTGACATCGCTCCGCCAGCGCCTGCCAGGCACTCATCAATGGCTGATCCAGCATCTCGCGGGTGAGACGCGATTGGATGTGTGAATCGCAGACGTCATCCACGCTTTGCACCACGGGTGGCGGCATGCGCGGGACGGGGCTTCCATGCGGTATCAGGCCTTCCATCGACCCTCTTCTTGGTGGTGACCCTGGAGATGCTAATCCTTGCGCGCGGCGCAGTCATCGGGCGTATCCCCGTATCCCGCCTAGGTGTTACCCGTCGTTTCTGACGAAGTCAGGGTTTGACAGCTTGCATATTTCGGTTTGTATCTCCGTCAACGGACCGGCGTGGAGACCGTATCCTCTAGTAGAGGCCACCACCCAAGGAGGGTCTCCCATGTATCGCCTGTCACGACTCTTGCCCCTGTTCGCACTTGGCGTCTCTGCGCTCGCCATGGCCGACGATCCGCAGCTCTTCAGATGGACTGACGCCCAAGGCACCGTCCACTACAGCGATCAGCCCCCTGCCAAGGCTGTACCCGATCTGACTGCTGCGGCCATGCCCAGCTTCCCACCCGTCGATGCAGCCAAGCTCGCACAGCGACAGGCAGCGTTGTTGGCAGAAGCGGACGCGCTGCAGCAGCTTGCAGAGGCGCAGACCGCACAGCAGGCCCAAGCCGCCGCCCTGGCACGAGAGCAGGCAGAACTGCAGGCAGAGGCTCAGGCCCAACAGGCGGCGCAAGACGCACCGACGCCGGAACCCATCTACATCTCGTCGGATTTCGTGCCGAAGGTCTATCGCAGGAATCTCTACCGTCCTGCCAGCCATCGTATCGGGCCGCCCCACGCGCCATCGCCGCATCCGCTGCCCGCTATCCCCCAGGGTTCCCTGCCGCTCAGACCCTGAACACCTGACAAGAGAAAGGCCGCTGTCGTAGCGGCCCGCCCCGGGCCGCTGCAGGCTCATCCCGACCGCTGTTCCCGCCGACCCTGCCGGGGTAGTCTATTGGAGGGTGTCGGGCTTGCCGCGCGCTGCGTGGTCCGATGCCGCCACAAAGGGTGTGCACATGTCCGTCGCCGCGGCTTCCCGCATCTATGCCCGCTATGACGATAGCCGCAAGCTCTATTTGCCTGACATACCCGTGTTCTCCGATGGCCGGCACGGCAGTTACATCTTCGAGCGTCAGCGGGTGTTCGCGGCGGGCCATACTCCGCAGCATGTCTTCGATGAGCACATCTTCATGTTGCCCTTGGGCGACGCCGCCGTTCCCTTCAGCAGCGTGCTCAACGGCAGGAGATGCAGCGGCCTGATCGAGCCTGGGCGATTCCGCTTCGTCTCTGCGGGCGACACCCTTTCGACCACATGGGATGCTCCCCTGGAAGGCATCTTCATCACCCTGCACCCGGACGTATTGCGCCGCGCCTTGGGCGAGGAGGTCGGCTATCCCGCAGAGCTCGTCTCCGACGTCATGCCCCACCGTGACGACCTGCTCGCTCATCTCACCTTCGCCATGCAGTCTCACCTGTTGTCCGGCCGCCTGGCCGGCGCGATCTTCGAACAATCGCTGCTCACTGCCATATCCGCGCACGTGGTGGGTGCCTATGGCCACGGCCGGAGTGCCAAAGTCAGCGGCGCGCCGCTTACCCGCCGCAAGCGTGCCTTGGTGGAGGCCTACATCCGCCAGCACCTCACCCAGGATCTCAACCTCGCGTCCATCGCGGCCGTGGCGGACATGAGTCCCCATCAGCTCAGCCGGACTTTCCGCATCACCACCGGACAGAGCCTTTGGCAGTTCGTCATCGAACTGCGCGCGCGCGAAGCCCTGCGCATGATGGCCACCGATCCGTCGCAGCCGCTGTCGTATGTGGCCCATGCCAGCGGCTTCCAGACCTACTCCCAGTTCATCGCCGCGTTCCGCAAGGTCTTCGGCCAGCTGCCCAGCGAGTATCGCCGCACCCACCGCCAGTGACCTGGCCGGCGAGTCCCGATTCCCTAACCCCGCGCAAGAAACCCGAACTCCCGTCCCGCCGGACCCGTTAGCATCAGGCATATATCGGCCGCCACCGGCGTCCACGGAGGACGGGCACATGCGCAGTTCATCGTTCGGCACACGCGTCGTGGTGTTTGCACTCGCATCCGCGGCACTTGGGCTGCTTGCCGGCTGCGGGGCCAATGGCGCCTCATCTCCGCCGGATTGGTTCTACCACTGGAACTGCAACGGCGACTCGGAATGTCTTGCCACCAATCCCACCGGCGCGCCCTCCGGCACCGCGGACGAAGGTCCGGATGAGAGCAGCTGCACCGAACTCCTGACCTTCGGCGAGCATTTCTGGAATATCCCTCCGGCCACCCAGTCCTGCGACCACGACTCCAGCGGCGGTGGCGAAGCCACGCTCAGCATCTCCGGCTTCTCGCCGGCCAGTACCGCGCCCGGCACCGACGTCACCATAGATGGCAGCGGCTTCCCCACCAGCGGGCTCAGCGTCACCATCGACGGCCTCGCCTGCACGATCGTGAGTGTCACCGGCACCGAGATCGTCATCACCCTCCCGGGCATGGGCAATTTCACGGGACCGATCGTGGTGAATGGCGTCAGTTCCACCACCTCGCTCGTGGTGGTCAACCATTTCTTCGGTGTCGTCTCTTCCAATACTCAGTCCGTGGCCGTCGGCGGCAACACCACGCTCTCAGGTTCCACGGACGGATCCACCTGGAGGACCATCGACCTGGCGACCTCCAAATTCCTTTCGGCCATCGCCTGGTCTGGTACCAATACTTACGCCACCGTGGGTGAAGCAGGTGTGGTCTACACCAACACCACCGGCAGCGCATCCTGGTTGCCCCAGGCCTCCGGCACCACTGACAACCTGTTCGGCGTCGCTTCGTCCGGTTCGCTGTTCGTCGCGGTCGGGGCCAACGGCACCGTCATCACTTCGCCCGACGGCATCACCTGGACTTCCCGCGCCTCTCACACCGGCAAGGTGCTGGCCGGCGTGGCCTGGTGCACGGCCCAGTTCATCGCGGTGGGAGACGCCGGGGTGATCATCACCTCGCCGGATGGCATCACCTGGACCACGCAGGCCTCGGGTACCACGAATTTCCTGAATGGCGTGGGTTGCTCGGGTTCGCTGATCGCCGTGGGCGAAGGCACTACCACCGCCAACGGCGAGATCCTCACTTCGGCGGCCGGTGTGACCTGGACCCAGCGGCCCATCGCCATGGCCGACGCGGTCTTCGGCATCGCCTGGTCCGGCACCCAGTTCGTGGCCAGCGGTTTCGGCGGCACGATCTACACCTCGCCTGACGGCCTCACCTGGACCCTGCGCAATTCCGGCTCCACCCAGTCCCTGAATGCCGTCAGCTGGTCCGCGGCGCGCTCCCAGTTCGTGGCGGTGGGTGGTTACGGGACCATCCTCACCTCCTCCGACGGGATGAATTGGACCGCGCATACCCCCTAGTCCGGGGCTATGGCTGGTCGTAGTCCTCGTCCAGCGACTCCAGGAAGGAGACCAGGTCCGGCAGTTCCGGATGGTCCAGCGCGATGTTCTGTATCTCCGGGTCCGCGTTGCGCAGCTGGTGGTCTCGCGCGAACTCACCCGCGTGGTGATAGAACAGCACCACGTTGTCCAGGGTGTCGAAATGCCCG
>DASXYJ010000107.1:0-6766 GCA_036502565.1 Gammaproteobacteria bacterium | reverse complement strand
GCGGTGTAGAAGTCCGAGCGCACGTTCTTGTCGTCGTTCAGGGCCCCCGGCGAGGAGGAGCTGCCGCTCCAGTTCTCGGTCTGGTTCAGGAAGTCATATTCCAGGAAGGCGGTGGCGCCTTCGCCGTCCGGCAAGAGCGCGCTGGTGCCCACGCTGAACACCCCGCAGCCGCAGGCGCAGGCCTGGGCTTCGGCCGTGGCCAGCAGGGACAAGCTGAACAGTAGGGAGAGGCTGAGCAGGCGGCGCATGGGAGACCTTGGATTTTCCGCGGCGACTATAGTGGATTGAAGCGTCCGGATAAACCCCGGCGCGCTATGCTTGATGTCCCGGAGGTAACCGCCATGTACCGCAGTTTGTTCCATTGCTCCCGCTTATTCCTGGGCCCACTTCTCTGTTTGGGCCTCGGCACCGCCCATGCGGAAGCGCCGCCGGCCGCCAGCACCGTCCAAGCGGTTTCGTCGGCGCAAGCCCAGGGGCTGGATGTGCTCGAGGACTATGCCGGGACCTGGAAGGCGGAGATCCACTACCTCGACACGCCCTACAGCAAGCTGGGCGATACCGCCTACCAGCTGCGCAACGACTGCTGGCGGAGCGGCGCTTATTACACTTGCGATCAGTTCGTGGGCGGCGACTCCAAGGCCCTCTTGGTGTTCACCTGGGATCCGAAGCGCGGCTACCTGAGCTACCCCATCACCCCGGAGTCCGGCGCCACCCTGCACGCGGGGCATCTCATCGTCAGCGGCTCCCTCTGGACCTTCCCCTGGCAGCTGACCAAGGACGGCAAGACCACCTATTTCCACGTGCTCAACACCTGGAGCGGGCGGGACCGCATCGAGTTCCGCCAGGAATACTCCGCCGACGGCAAGCACTGGCTGCCCATGGCCGAGGGCCATGAGACGCGGGTCACGGACTGAGCCTGCAAGCGCTGCGGAAAACGGCTAATCTGGTTGGGCCGGCTCAAGCCGGATCGGGGAGCCCAAATGAAGAAGTTCATCCTGCCGGCGGCGGCACTGCTGGCCTCATCCCTCGCGCTCGGTGCGGACGCGCCAGCCCCCACGGCCCTGGACCGGCTCAACGTCTTCGCCGGCACCTGGAAGAGCGACATCCAGAACTTCAAGACTCCCTACAGCGAGGAGAGCAGCGGTTCCTCCACGCTGGTGAACCAGTGCTGGAAGACCGGCGCCTTCTTCGTCTGCAACCAATCCGTGGACGGCGTGTCCCGCACCATGCTGGTGTTCAGCTTCAAGGGCGGCGACACCTATAAGGAAGTGGCGGTCTCGGCCGAGAGCGGGGTCGGCTCCAACGGCATCCTGCTCATCGATGGCGGTGTATGGACCTTCCCCGCCGAGAGCCACAAGTACGGCCAGGTCACCTACTTCCGCACCGTGAACATCTACAGCGGCAACGACAGCCTGGATTTCCGCGAGGAATACTCGACGGATCAGCAGACTTGGACTCTCATGTCCAAGGGCCACGAGACCCGCGTCAGGAATTGAAGAGCCTTCATCCGCTAAGCGATTGAGAGCAAAGATGCGGGGTGGCTATGCCACCTCCCCGGCTGCGCATCCTGCTTCGCCGGCCGGCCCGACCGTGCTGTCCTTGCACGGTCGTCCGCGGCATGCCGCGGACCCAAAATCTCTAGTTCCTGAAGGCTGCCGCCTTCCTCAATCGCGCCTGGCGTTCAGGAACAGGTTCACCACGAACACCAGCAGCGACGCCAGCACTCCCAGCGAGCCCACCACCATCACCGGCTCCAGTTCCGGGTGCCCGGCGAACATGGCGATCAGCCCCGCCAGCAGCACCGGCGTGAGCAGGTTGAAGGACCAGAAGTGGATCACCCCGAGGCGGCTCCCGCCGGCGGCGCGGAAGCGGTCGTAGATCAGGCCGAAGAGTCCCATGCTCGCCCAGCCCAGCAGGTTGATGTGCGCATGCACCGGCGCGAACTGGAACTTCTGCATGGCCGCCATGCCGATGCCGAAGCTCACGCCCAGGATGAGGTACACGGCCGCGATCAGGATCCACAGGCGCGCCATGCGCGCGCCGCGGATTTCGATTTCGTTAGTCATTCTTTTCCCCTTGTATTGGATAGACCGGATGAATTCCCCAAGAGAAGCCTGCTGAAGGCGTTACGAGCGCCGGCATGACGAGGCGCGCGAGGCGAGCATACCGGAGCGTACTCTTTTGTACGTGGATTGCGAGCCTCCCGCTCGCCGCTCCCGCACATCCCTGTGCTCCGCGGCACGTACGCATCCTGCTACAGACAAAGTCAGGCCCAGCGCAGTAGCCTCCGGCAGGCTTCTAAAAATCTTTTTCGAGTAAGAGCCAGGTATGGTGGCCGCTCACCACATAGCCATGCAGCGTATACACCTGCGGATTGGCGTTGGTCCAAGTGTGCGCGAGGGTGAGACTCATGCCGTCAGGGAGAGCGTAATTCAGCGCCAGCTTGTAGTCGGTGTAGGAGCTGCGGGAGTTCGGCAGCCCCGTCTGGGAGTTGGTGCCGCGCCGCTGGTTGCGGCCCAGGTGCTCGCTGAAGCTCAGTGGCCCGTACAGCAGCTGTGAGCCGCTGAGGTCCAGGTACATGCTGCCCTTGGAATCCGGCGTCGCGAAGGCGTCGGTCACCGAATAGTTGAGCCGCGCGCTGTAGGCCTTCCAGGCCACGTAGCCGTAAGCCTCGGTGGTGTTGGGCTCGTCGGAAGGCGGGTTCTGCTGCACGTAGGTGCCGGGGAACTGCAGGCGCAGCAGGCCGAACTTGGTGGTCCAGTCCGGGCCGAAGTGCTGGCGCCAACCGCCCCAGAAATCGATCTCCACGCCCACGCTGTCGCCCGGGTACACCTGGTCCACCCAGTTGATGCTGTTGCCGTCGATGCCGCCGTACCAGCCGTCCTTGGAGTTGAGGTCCAGCTCCGCTTCCACCGAGGGGTTGCCGAGGCTCTGGCCCAGGCCGCGGCCCACGTAGTTGGTCATGAACTGCACGTTGCCGGTGACGAAGGGCGGGGCAGGCGCATCGTCCGCCCGCGCCGCCGAGCAACACATCAGCCCCATCGCGATCCAGGCCAGGTTCCAGCTACGCATCACTCATACCCCTAGGATGAAATCGATGTACCCCAGGCTATCCGGGAACCAGGGCAGCTTCCGCCCTGATTTCCCGTAAGACCGGCGGCGGCCCCAAATCCTTGCATCCTTCAGTCCCGGCCGAAAGTGCCAGATGGCCCGTCCCGCCTCGACCAGAAAGCCGCTAACTCACGGCACATCCTCCGTTAATATCATGGATAGGGATATCGAAAACTTGCCGTTTTCAGCTGTCGAAGGGGAGACCGCCATGCGTATCGTAGCCCTGATGTTTTGCCTGTCGGCGGCCACTGCCTTGGCCGATACCCCGGTCCCACCTGCCGCCACCGGCCTCGCCCTCATCCAGGCGCGCTACGCCGGCACCTGGGCCGTGCAGGAAGCGGACTACGACACCGAAGTGAGCCGCACCGGCACCAAGCAATACACCCTCACCCGGGACTGCGCGCTCAAGGACGCGGTGCTCGACTGCCGGCTCATGGCCCAGGGTTCCCTGCAGGGAGAGCAGCGCTTCACCTGGGACGCCGCCGCCGGCAGCTATCGCGTGGAGATGGACATCGCCGGTCATCCGCAGCCGCCCCTCACGCTCACCGTCAAGGGCAACAGCTGGAACTTCCTGGAAGAGGTGAAGGACCGTGACGGCCAGCCCCTCAAGCTGCGCATCCAGCGCCAATACCATTCCGATTCCGAAGTCAGCACCAGCGCCGGCTACTCCCGGGACGGGGTGCATTGGACCCTCATGAGCCGCGGCACCGAGATCCTCCAGCCTCCCGCCCAGTAGACATACTCCCGCTTCCCTTAGGGTGTTTTCCCCTGGCCGCCTCCCGCGGCCTTTTCCATAAGCGTTAGGGGTTTTCCTGCACTCCGCAGGAATCACCTGAGCCCCTCTGTCGCCTTCGTCACGGCCTGAGACACGTATGGTCTCAGACCGATGAATGTCGTAGTGGCCTGTTTCCCGTGAAATCCATCACAGTCTGATGCGGTTTTACTTTGTCTTGGGCGAATCTTTAAAGGACCGTTACACGCCCCCGGTATAAAAACAGGGGTCGATAAGGTACTCCCCTGCAGGGCTTCTCTCGCAGGGTTCTACCTCAGCCTGACCCGGTAAATACCGGCCAGGTTGCGGAGTTCACCCGAGGCGCTTCAAGGCTTCACTTGGACATCCCGCCTATCGGCAAACGCCCGCAAGGGCCCTGACAGCCGAGGAGGCGAAGTGATGATCCAAGTGAAACAAAACCCGTTCCGTAAGTTCCTCAAGCTCCTGAGCGCCGCGGCCCTGTCGCTGGCCGCTTTTGCCGGCCATGCCGCCACGTCGAGCCAGGCCCCCGGCGGCTTCATCGAGAAGGACGAGGCCACGGTCACGCGTAGCGCCATGACCGCCTCCCAGATCACCGGCTTCCTGCCCAGCCGCGGCAGCTTCACCTTTCCCGCGCCCTACGGCACCCAGGGCGTGCGCATCACCAACTCCAGCGATTGTGGCGGCCAGGATTGCCTGGACATGACCTACAACTACTGGAAGAACATGAGCAACAGCGCCGGCAGCGATGTCATGTACATCCTGGTCGGCCTGGACAAGCAGCGCGGCGGCGAAGGCCCCACGCTCTTCAAGTTCACCAAGTCCACCGGCGCCCTCGCCAAGGTCGGCCCGCTGTTCGCGGCCTCGAGCGTCCTGAGCAAGCAGAGCACCGAAGGCTGGTACTTCAGCTACAGCATGCCCACCACCATCTACCTGCACCAGCAGTCCAAGCTCGAGCGCTACGACGTGCTCAGCCACCAGCTCACCACGGTGTTCGACTCCACCACCAAGTACCCCGGCACCATCATCGCCCAGACCAATTCCAGCAACGACGATGACGTGCACTCCGCGACCCTGGAGAACGCCACCACCTACGCCAAGGAAGGCTGCGTGGTCTACCAGTCCAGCACCAAGAAGTTCTGGCTCTTCCCCACCGTCAAGGCCTTCGACGAATGCCAGGTCGACAAGAGCGGCCGCTACGTGGAAGTGAAGCAGAAGCTCACGCAGGACACCTGCACCAGCTGTGACGAGGACGACACCATCATCGACCTGCAGACCGGCAAGCAGCAGGTGCTGCTGGACAAGGATGGCGCCGGCGGTCACTCCGACTTGGGCTACGGCACCATGGTCGCCTCTGACAACTGGAACACCCAGCCCAACGCCTGGCGCGTCTGGAACCTGGCTGACCTCGTGGATGGCAAGCTCGTGTACCACGGTGGCACCTGGGGCAGCTTCGCGCCGTCCCACATCAGCTGGTCCAATGCCAGCGCCAGCGCGCCGCTCGCCCAGCAGTACGTCTGCGGCGGCGCCGCGGTCTCCGGCTCCGACGTCACCGGCAACGAAGTGCGTTGCTTCACGCTGGACGGTTCCGTCGCCTCCGCCGACGAGCAGTCGCTGGTGGTCGCCCCGGTCATGACCGACGTCAACGCCGCCGGCGGCGACGCCGAGTGCCCGAGCTGCACCGACTACGGCAAGGACCCGAAGGGCAACCTCGATCCCACCGGCGAGTACTTCTTCTGGACCAGCAACATGGGCGGCGGCCGCCTGGACGCCTTCATGGTGCGCGTGCCCTCGCAGCTGCTCACCGGCGGCGCTTCCTCTGACGGCGTGGCCATCACCTCGCCGACCAACGGCGCCACCGTCAACGGTGCGCTCACCGTCACCGCCAGCGTCGGCAACATGCAGGTGGCCGGCGTCACCTTCGAGGTGGACGGCGGCGACGCCACCACCGCCATGGACGCGCCCTACAAGGCCTCCTGGCCCGCGGGCTCGCTCACGGCCGGCCCCCACACCCTCACCGCGGTCGCCACCGGTACCGATGGCAGCACCCAGAGCGCCGCGCCTGTGAACATCCAGGTGGACTCCGCCGGCAACGTCACCACCGGCGCCTCGGGCGGCGGTGGGGGCGGCGGTGGTTCCGTGAGCCTCGTCGGCCTGGTGTTGTTCGGATTCCTCGGCCTCTGGCGCCGCCTGGCCCGCTCCCTGCGGGACCAGGACGCCCTGGCCTGAACTAGGGAAGGGAGAGAACTATGGCAAACCGAGTCCGTCATGCCCGCCGCCGTACCGCCACGGCCCTCACCCGCGGCCACGCCTGGTCGCCGCGGGTCATGTACCGCATCCCGCGCTTCCGCTGGAAGGCGCGCATCAAGTGCCGGCGGCGTTTCCTGTTCGTGCGCGAGCCGGATGAAAGCATCACCATGCGCCGCGGCATCTGCCGGACGTTCCGCAGGGTCGCTTGGCCGGCGCATAGGAAGGCAGCTTAAAGCTGCTACGAGTCCAAGGCCGGCAAGTCACCACCAGTGCTTGTCCGACCGAGGAGGCTGAAGTCCCCGCAGACAAATGCGGATCGAACTTCGGTGCGAAAAGCCCCTCACTCACAATTGAGTGAGGGGCTCTCTTTAAAGATTTTGTTGACGTTGCAGGAGAGAGTAGGAATAAGCGAAGTCGCGCGCCGACTAGCCGTTGTCCCGGTAGTTTGAGCTGCTGCGCTTGCCATGACTTTGTTGCACTTCGGACTCGCAGTCAGTCATGCACTTAAGTGCACTCCCTCCTGCTCGCCTCGTGCGCCTCGTCCTGGCTTCGCTCGCGACGCTCAAAAATTTGGAGAAGGATTTGATTTGAAAGTTTGATGACGTTGCATAGAGGGTATAGGCGCGGCGCCTGTCAGCCGTTGGCCCGGTGGGA
>DASXYJ010000106.1:0-9092 GCA_036502565.1 Gammaproteobacteria bacterium | reverse complement strand
TCGATGGATCAGGTCGTGCAGGGCCTCGGCCCAGCGGCGGCGGCGCTGCTCATCGTCGAGGCGGTGTTCGCGCTCCAGCACACGCTTGTACAGGCCCATGCCCACCATCAGCGCGACGAAGGCCGCCGTCACATACAACAGCCATGCCCAGCCGGTGCGGTAGGCCGGCGGCAGCACCTCGATCTCAAGGTTGGTCTCGCGCGGGTTCCACACGCCATCGCTGTTGGCGCCACGCACATGCAGCACGTACTTGCCGGGATCCAGGTTGGTGTAGGTGGCGGTGTGGCTGCCGCGCAGGCTGCGCCAGTCGCTGTCGAAACCCTCCAGGCGGTAACTGAAGGTGTTGAGTTGCGGCTCCGCGTAGTCGAAGGCGGTGAAGTCGAAACTCAGCACGTTCTGCCGGTATTGCACCTGCACCGGTTCAAGTGCTCCGCCGGCGGTGAGCAGAGGCACCTCGGTGTTCTGGCGCAGGAAGCGGGTGATGGACACCTCCGGCGGGATGTCGTCGCGGCTGATGCGCTCCGGATAGAACGCGTTGAGGCCGCCCACTCCGCCGAACAGCAGCTCGCCGTCGGGCGCCGCGAAGGCTGCGCCGCCGTTGAACTCGTCACTCTGCAATCCATCGCTCTCCGTGTAGTTGTGGAACGTGCCGGAGCCGGCATCCAGCCGCGACAGGCCGTCGTCGGTGCTGATCCAGATGCCACCCTGGGGATCGGTGAGGATGGCGTAGATGGTGTCGTTGGGCAGGCCGTCGACCTGGAAATAACGGCGGAACTTCTGCTGGCCCGGCGCCAGGTAGTCGAGGCCATCGGCGGTGCCGATCCACAGCCCGCCATGCACGTCCACGCGGCAGGACTGGATGTTGTCGTAGCTCAAGCTGAGGGGATCGCTGGGATCGGTGCGGTAGACGGTGAAGCTGTCGTGCACGCCATCGAAAGATGCCAGGCCGCCGGAGGTGCCGATCCACAGGCGCTTGTCGTCGGTCTCGCAGATGGCGCTGACGGCGGTGCCCGGCAGGCTATCGGTGCGGGCTGCATCGTGCAGGAAGCGCCGCTGCTTGGCCTTGGCCACATCCACCTGCACCAAGCCGTTGCCGGTCCCCGCCCACATGCGGTCCTGGCTGTCGAAGTAGATGACACTCACCACATCGCCGTTGCTGTCCTCGTGTGGCGTCACCAGCGTGTAACGCTGGAATGCATCCTGGTCCGGCCGGTAGCGGTAGATGCCATAATCGGTACCGGTCCAGATGACGCCGTTGCGATCCGCGATAACGTCGCTGACCTGGTCATCATCCACCTGGGTGGGCGGCCGCTGTTCCATGTGATATTGCCGGTATCGGCGCCGCGCGGCATCCAGGCGCGTCAGGCCCTGGTCGGTACCGGCCCAGATCTGGCCCGCACCATCCTTATATAGAGACCACACCACATTGCTGCCGAGGCTGTTGGCATCGCCCTGCTTGTGGCGGTAATAGCCGAAGGCGCGGGTGCGCGGGTTGTAGATGTCCACGCCGGTGTTGTCGGTGCCGATCCACAGCAGGCCTGAGCGATCCTGGTACAGCACATCGATGTTGTCGCTGCCGAGACTGCCAGGATCGGTAGCATCATGCTGGTAGGAGGAGAAGCGCCCTTCCCCGCTATCGAAGCGGTCCAGGCCGCCGCCGAAGGTACCCACCCAGACGTCCCCGGTCTGGTCAGGCAGCAGCGCCAGCGTGTGTTCGCTGGACAGCGCATCCGCTCCTGGGGCGTGCCCATAGAAATGCCGCAGCTTGTACTGCTTGTCCAGTTCCGCGATGCCGCGCCCGCTGGCGATCCACAGCAGACCATCCACCTCGGCGATGGAGTGGATGGGCGATTCCGTGAAGAGCCCGCGCTGGTCGGGGGTCATGCCGCCCTCGGCGGTGAAAGCCCTGAGGCGATCCCCATCCAGGTAATAGACGCCGTGATCACAGCCCACCCACAGCCGGCCGGCAGCATCCTGATGCAGGCTGTCGATCTGGCTCGCGCCGTTCGGCCCGGGCGGGATGGGGAAATGCCGGAAGCCGTGACCGTCGAAGAGCTCGAGGCTCGCCCCCGCTCCCACCCATAGGCGCTGCTGCCTGTCGACGTACAACACCGAGACCTGGTCGCTGGCCAAGCTCGTGGGGGCTTTCGGGTCATGCCGGAAATGCGTGAAGTGACGGGTCCCCGGATCCAGCCGATCCAGCCCGCCTACGGAACTGCCCACCCACAACGCGCCCTCGGCCCCCAAGGCCAGCGCGTTGACGGTATTGTCGGAGAGTGAAGCGGGATCGGAAGGCTCGTGCCGGAACGTCAGGAACTCGTAGCCGTCGTAGCGTTGCAGGCCGTCCTGGGTGCCGAGCCACATGTAGCCCTGCGCGTCCTGCACGATGGCCTGTACAGAACTCTGGGCCAGGCCATCCTCGATACGCAGGTGCCGGAAGCGGAGACTGGAGCCCGGTGGCGCAGGCTGCCGGTCGGCGGCAGTCGCCTCGTGCGCCGGACACGCGAGCGCCAGCCACGCAAACGCGAGCGTGGTACGGACGATTGGATGATGCAGCGGTCGCCAGTGGGGCATGTGGAGCCGCGGGTTTTTTGTACAGGCAGGGGCGCACTCCCTGCACGCACCCTAGCTGCGATTATGCAGGGATTCTCCCAAAAAAGCTTGAGGGCTCAGCCGCCCGGCGGCGTGCAGTCCGGATGCCGGCCCTGGCGCTGGGCCTGCTGGTACTTCTGCATGTCCGCCGGCAACTGCTGTTGCAGGGCCTGCAGGCGGTTGGCATCCGCCGGATGGTCCGAGAGCAGTTGCGGCGGCGCACCCTGGTTGCTACTCATCATGTTGCGCCACAGTTCCAGGGCCTCGTGGGGGTCCCATCCCGCCTCCGCCATGTACTGGGTGCCGAGCTTGTCGGCTTCGCTCTCCTGGGCGCGGCTGAACGGCAGCAGCACTCCCACTTGCGCACCGACACCCAGCGCCGCCATGGTAGCCTGGCCCTTGGTGGAACTCTGGTCGATGCCGGCCAGCAGCGCCGCCAGGTCCACACCCACGGCCGTGGCCTCCTGGTCGGAGATGCGCTCGGCGCCGTGACCGGCCTGTACGTGCCCCATCTCGTGGCCCAGCACCGCCGCCAGTTCGCCGGAAGTCTTGGCTACCTTGAAGATGCCGGTGTACACCGAGACATGCCCGCCGGGCAGCGCGAAGGCGTTCACGGTCTTGTCGTCCTTGAATACCGTCACCACCCATTTGCCGCCGCCACGCGGTGCGCCGGTGGCGACACTCAAGGCCTTGACCACGCATTCCGCGTAGTCATTGGCCGCCGGGTTCTGGTCCACCGGCGTCTGCTTCTTGATCTGCTGGAAGGACTGGTTGCCGGCCTGGGCGGCCTGCTGGTCGTTGACCAAGCTGAGTTGCTTGCGTCCGGTAGGCGACGTGGCGCAGGCGGCGAGAGTCGCAAATACGGCGACGGCGAGGATCTTCTTATGGTTCATGGCGGGGCTCCTTGTTGTTCTCCGGGCTGCATCAGCACGCGAGTCTTGGGCAGGCAGCCGGGATGGTTTCGTTGCAGGTAGTCTATGAGCTTTTCGCGCACCAGGCAGCGGATGTCCCACGAGGCGCCGCTGTTGTGCACGCCCATGAGGGCGCGCAGCTGCAGGGTCTGGGGCCCCGCCTCCGTCACCTGGAAGGCCCAGGCACTGCCGTCCCACAGCCCGCTCTCCTGCACCACCTTGTGGCAGTACTCCCGGAGTTCCGCGATGGGTGCGCTGTAATCCACGTACAGAGTCACCGTGGCGAGCAGGTCCGCGGTATGGCGCGTCCAGTTCTCGAAAGGGTTCTCGATGAAATACGACAGCGGCATTATCAGCCGCCGCAGGTCCCAGACCCGCACCACCACGTAGGTGCTGCGGATCTCCTCGATCCAGCCCCACTGCCCCTCCACCACCACCACGTCGTCGATGCGGATGGGTTCTGTGAGCGCCACCTGCAGGCCCGCCAGGATGTTGGTGAACACCGGTCGCGCCGCCAGGCCCAGCAGCAGGCCTGCAGCTCCGGCAGAGGCGAACAGCGTGGCGCCGATGGAGCGCACCTGCGGGAAGGTCATCAACATGCTGGACGCGGTGGCGATGAGCACCAGCGCCATGGCGATGCGCCGGAGGATGGCCACCTGGGTGATGATCCGGCGCGCCCGGAGATTGTCCTTGACGTCGATGCGGTGGCGCTGCACCAGGGTGTCGCGCCAGGCATCGAACAGCCGTATGCAGAACCAGCCCAGGGTCGCCATCATCACCAGCAGAGTCGAGTGATAGAGGGACTGTTCTGGACCCGCCGTGAAGTGCGCCAAGGGCAGCGCCACCAGCACCGTGACCACCGGAGCCAGCAGCAACACCGGTTCCCGGATGCGCCGCATGATGGCGTGCGGCAAGCCTTCCTGGAAGCGCTTCAGGACATGCTGGAACAGGTACATCAGGACGTAAGCACCGAGCAGCGAGCCGCACAGCATGGCCGCGAACAGGATCGCCGAGTACACGTCGGCGGTGAAGCCTTTCACGGGACCGCCGGAGGCCGCCGGTCGGTGAGGCGGCGGCCCTCGGCGCGCCGCTCGAAGGGCTGGCCTGCATCCCGCAGCGCGTCGGTGAAATCTGCGACCCAGTGATGCACGTCGGTGGCGCGCAACACCGCGAGCATCCGCCGCCAGCGCGCGCGCCGCTCTTCCAGCGGCATCCCCAGGCCCTTGGCGATGCCGGCCGCGACCCCGTCCACGTCGTAAGGATTGACGATCAGGGCGTCCTTGAGTTGCGCGGCGGCCCCTGCCAGGGACGACAGCACCAGTACCCCCGGATCCTCCTCGGGCTGGGCAGCGCAGTACTCCTTCGCCACCAGGTTCATGCCGTCACGCAGCGGGGTCACCAGCCCGAGGCTCGCCAACGAAAGGAAGCCCATCACGTTGGTGCGCTGGAACCCGCGGGTCATGTAGCGCAGCGGCAGCCAATCGTACTCGGCG
This sequence comes from Gammaproteobacteria bacterium, assembly GCA_036502565.1. GTDB lineage: Bacteria > Pseudomonadota > Gammaproteobacteria > Natronospirales > REEB76 > DASUBN01. Next base: position 4,096 of record DASXYJ010000106.1, on the reverse strand, counting down.
AAGCGCGCATGGATGTCGCCGGCGATGGCGTTGAGCTCGCGGCGGATATCGTCGTATTCAGCCACCTCGGTGCGTGAGAGCGGCGCGATCTGCAGCATCACCACCTTGCGCCGGTATTCGGGACTGAGCTCCAGCATCCGGCCGTAGGCACGCAGCCGTTCCGGCAGGCCCTTGCTGTAGTCGAGCCGGTCGACGCCGATGATCAGGCGCCGTCCGGTGAGGCTGCGCTCCAGGCGCCGGCCATGCAGGCCCTGCCTCCCTTTGCGCGCCATGCGCGCCACGCCATCCACGTCGATGCCGATGGGGAAGGCCTGCACCAGCGCGCTGCGGCCACCGCATTCCACGCGGCTGCCGTGCACCTGGGCATCGGGACAGAAATGCTGCACGCAACTCAGGAAGGCTTGCGCATCCAGATCGGTCTGGAAGCCCAATACGTCATAGTGGAGCATGCTGTGCAGCAGCTCCGCGTGCCCCGGGATGGTGCGCAGGATGTCCGGGAAGGGGAACGGAACATGCAGGAAGAAGCCGATGGGGTGCTCGACGCCCGCCTCCCGCAGCATGAGACCCATGGGCAGGAGGTGGTAGTCATGCACCCACACAAGGTCATCCGGCTTCAGCAGCGGCTGCAGCCTGCGCGCGAACATGCTGTTGACCTTGAGATAGGTCATGGCCTCCACGCTGTTGTAGCGGATCAGGTTCAGGCGCGAATGGAACAGGGGCCACAGCAGGCTGTTGGCGAAGCCCACGTAATACTCGTCGAACTCGCGTTGCGTCAGAGGCAAGGTGGCGAAGGTGACGCCCTCCTCCTCGGTGATCTGGGTCATGGGATCCGGCTGCTCGGATATCTCCCCGTCCCAGCCGAACCAAAGACCGCCGTGGCGGCGCATGCCGCCCAGGAGCCCGCTGGCCAGGCCGCCCTGGGCGCTGCCGCGCCGTCCCGGCATGGCCACACGGTTGGAGACGACCACCAGGCGGTTCAAAACGCGGCCTCCCAGGGTTCGGACAGGCGCATGGCGGAATGGATGATGCCCACCATGCTATAGGTCTGGGGGAAGTTGCCCCACAGCTCACCGCTGGCGGGATCCAGATGCTCGGACAACAGCCCCAGTTCCGTGCGCCGGCTCAGCATATGCTCGAAGAGCGTGCGGGCCTCGGCGCGCCGGCCGATGCGCGCCAGGGCATCGATGTACCAGAAGGTACAGAGGTTGAAGGCGTTGTGTGGGGTGCCGAAGTCGTCTTCCTCCACGTAGCGGAACACGTAGTCGCCGCGCTTCAGCTCGCGGCCGATGGCTTCCACCGTGGACACGAAGCGCGGATCACCGGCGGAGACCACGCCCAGATCCGCCATCAACAGCAGGCTGGCATCCAGGGAGTCGCCGCCGAAACTGGCGGTGAAGGAACCGAGTGTGGGGTTCCAGGCTTTCTGCAGGAGGTTCTCGCGCACCCGCTGGGCCGCCTCCGCCCAATGCGCGGCGCGTCCTTCCAGGCCCAGCTGCCAGCCGATGCGCGCCAGGCGATCGCAGGCGGTCCAGCACATCACGCTGGAGAAGGTGTGCACCCGGTTGTTGCCGCGCAGTTCCCACAGGCCCGCGTCCGGCTGGTCGTGCAGCTCCAGCGCCACCTCTCCCAGATATTCGAGCTGGCGGAACAGCGCCACGTCGCCGGGGCGGTCCAGGCGCAGGTCGAAGAAGGCCTGTGCCGCGGACAGCACCACCGCGCCATAGACGTCGTTCTGCTCCTGGATATGGGCGGCATTGCCCACCCGCACCGGACCGACGCCGCGGTAGCCTGCCAGGCTCTCGACCTCGCGTTCGTCCAGGTCGCTGCGGCCGTTGATGCGATACACGGGCTTGAGACGGCGGCGCGCCGCGTCGGAGCCGATGTTGACCACGTAGCGGACGTAGTCCTCCATGGTGCGGGTGGCGCCCAGCCGGTTGAGTGCGTTGACCACGAAGTAGCTGTCCCGCAGCCAGCAGTGCCGGTAGTCCCAGTTGCGGCTGGAACCGGCGCTCTCGGGGATGGAGGTGGTGACCGCGGCGATGACCGCGCCGGTGTCCTCGAAGGTGCAGAGCTTCAGGGTGATGGCGGCGCGGATCACTGCCTCCTGCCACTCCAGGGGCAACGCGAGATATCGCACCCAATCCCGCCAATAGGCGGCAGTCTCGGCGTGGAACTCCCGGGCCACCTCCTCCACCGGCCGCGTCACCGCCTCGTCTGGCCCCAACAGCATCACGATCTCGTGATCCAGCTGGAACGACGTCTCATCCATCAAGGCGGTGATGGGTGCATTGGTGGTCAGCCGCAGCACCTGGTCCGGGAGCACATAGCGGATGTGGTTGCTGCCCGGGATCACCACCGGATCCTTGGCGCCGTAGTCTCCGCTGGGCCGCAGGCGCAGGGTGATGCGCGGGCGCCCCTGGACCGGTTTGATGCAGCGCACCACCATGGCGGGGCGGAACATACGACCGTAGTTCTTGAAGCGCGGCGCGAAGTCGGTGACCTCGACCGTGGAGCCATCCGCGTCCCAGAGCCGTGTCACCAGCACCGCGGTGTTGCGTTCGTAGTGGTGCTGGGATCCCAGCAGCCCCTGCAGTTCCACGCAGAAACGGCCGCGGCCGTCGCCGGCAGGCTCCAGCAGGGAACAGAACACTGGATCACTATCGAAGCGCGGCAGGCAGGCCCAAACCATCTCGGCGCGCCGGTCCACCAGCGCGGCGAAGGCGCAATTGCCGATCAGTCCCAGTTCCAGGTCACGCATGGCCTGCCCGCGTGCCATCGAGGCGCGCCTCCAGCCAACGTATCACTGCCGCAGGATCCGCCAGCCGCAGGCCGGCGACGCTGGGCTCAGGCCCGACCTTGATGCTGATGCCGTGCATGGCGTTCACGGCCTCGAACCCGCTCTCATCGGTCAGGTCGTCGCCGATGTACACGGGACGCCGGCCGGCGAAGGGTGCTTGATGGGTGAAGGCTTCCACCGCCTGGCCCTTGCCTAGCTCGGCCGGGCACACTTCCAGCACGCACTTGCCGGGCTGCAGGCGCAAGGTGCGGTACGGTGCCAGCATCTCCAGCATGGTGGTGGTGAGACCATCCCCCAGGTGCGGAGCGCGCCGGTAATGCAGGCTTATGGCAAGTCCCTTGTCCTCAAGCCTCAGCCGACCATCCATATCCGCCAGGCGGCGCATCTTGTCGCCTACTTGCTTCAGGGCGGTCAGGTGGTTCTCGGACCAGTGGATACGCCCGCCGGGATTGCGGATCTCCGCGCCATGCTGCGCTGCCACCGGGAAGCGGTTCGGCGCGAACATGACGTCCAGTTCATGGAGGGGGCGACCGCTCACCAGCGCCAGCGCGCCCTCATTGGCATCGGCGAGACGCCGCAGCAGGTCGCACACCGCTACCGAGGGCACCACCACGTCGGGTGATTCCGCTATCGGCAGCAAGGTGCCGTCCACGTCGAGGAAATAGGCGAAGCGGGCGTCCGGCTCTTGCACTGGCTCTACTACAGGGCGCGACATAAAGTTTGGAATTCGTTTGTATGGTCCGCGTCGCGCGATGCGGATAGCCACATTCTTGGGATGCAGGCGCCCATAAGCAAACCGCGGATGTCCGAAGATTGGACATCCGCGGTCGCGGGGAGTAGTGGCTCAGGAAAGGTTCAGCGCTTGACGCGTTCGGTGTCGCCGAGGAAATCGGTCTTGCCGACCTCCACGCCGTTGTGGCGCAGGATCGCGTAAGCCATGGTGACGTGGAAGAAGAAGTTCGGATACACCGAGTCGAACAGGTAGTTCATGCCCTGGTAGTTGCGCGGGTTGCCGTTGGCGGGCTTCACCTCGATGGCCTTGTTCTCGGTGCCGTCGATCTGCGCCGGCTTGAACCCCTGCAGGTAGGCGATGGTCTTATCGATGCGTGCCTGCAGCTCGTCGAAGCTCGTCTCCTTGTCGTCGAACTTCGGCGCCTCGGTGCCGGACAGGCGCGCCATGCAGAACTTCACCTGGTCGGTGGCGATGTGGATCTGGCGGTTTAGCGGGAACATGTCCGGGAACAGGCGGCCGCCGGTCAGCACCAGCGGGTCGATCTTGCGCGCCGCCGCGTAGTCCTC
>DASXYJ010000105.1:0-6399 GCA_036502565.1 Gammaproteobacteria bacterium | reverse complement strand
TTGGCCACCACGCGCGAGGTGCGCTCCTTCATGGCCTCTTCCTCGATGAGGCGCAGCACCGACAGGGACAGGGACTCGATGCCGCGGATGTGGCCTTCGCCCTCGCACTGCGGGCAGATCACCTGGGTGGATTCACCCAAGGACGGGCGCAGGCGCTGGCGGGACATCTCCAGCAGTCCGAAGCGGGACAGCTTGCCCACCTGCACGCGGGCGCGGTCCATCTCCAGGGCCGTGCGCAGGCGGTCTTCCACGTCGCGCTGGTTCTTCTGCGGGCCCATGTCGATGAAGTCGATGACGATCAGACCGCCCAGGTCGCGCAGCCGGAGCTGGCGCGCCACCTCATCGGCGGCCTCCAGGTTGGTGCGCAGCGCGGTCTCCTCGATGTCGCTGCCCTTGGTGGCACGCGCCGAGTTGACGTCGATGGCCACCAGGGCCTCGGTGTGGTCGATGACCAGCGCGCCGCCGGAGGGCAGGCGCACGTGGCGGCCGAAGGCGGCCTCGATCTGGCTCTCGATCTGGAAGCGGGTGAACAGCGGCACGCGTTCGTCATAACGCTTGAGCTTGTTCAGGCTCTGCGGCATCACCTTCTCCATGAAGGTGCGCGCCTCGGCATACATCTTGTCGTCGTCCACCAGGATCTCGCCGATGTCGGCGCGCAGGTAATCGCGCAGGGCGCGGATCACCACGTTGCCTTCCTGGTAGATCAGGAAGGGGGCAGCACGCTCATGGGAGGCCTTGTCGATGGCGTCCCAGGTCTGCATCAGGTAGTCCAGGTCCCACTGCAGCTCCTCGGGGCTGCGGCCGACGCCGGCGGTACGGATGATGACGCCCATGCCGTCCGGGATCTGCAGGGAGGACATGGCGTCCCTGAGTTCCTCGCGGTCCTCGCCCTCGACGCGGCGCGACACGCCGCCGGCACGGGGGTTGTTGGGCATCAGCACCATGAAGCGGCCGGCCAGGCTGACGAAGGTGGTGAGGGCGGCGCCTTTGTTGCCGCGCTCTTCCTTGTCCACCTGCACCATGACTTCCTGGCCTTCCTGCAACACCTCGCGGATGTTGATGCGGCCCGAGGTATCGGCGCCCTGGCGGAAGTAGCTGCGGGAGATCTCTTTCAGCGGCAGGAAGCCGTGGCGCTCGGAACCGTAGTCCACGAAGCAGGCTTCCAGGCTGGGTTCGACGCGGGTGATGCGGCCCTTGTAGACGTTGGCCTTCTTCTGTTCCCTGGCGAGCACCTCGAGGTCGAGGTCATACAGGCGCTGGCCATCCACCATGGCTACGCGCAGCTCTTCAGGCTGGGTCGCGTTGATCAATATACGTTTCATGAAACATCTCGCTCAGCGCTGCACCACGGGCTGCACGAGATCACGGAAGGGCCGGACGGCCACAGGGCGGGGAACTTCTGGTTATTCAGGCGCCGGGTCCCTTGCGGGGGACGGCTGCCTTAAGAAATCCAAGCCTGGGCGGAATCGGCGCTTCGTGACCATGCGCGGGCATGGGAGCGCGGTCTTGACGGCAAACCCGGTCCAAGGGGCCGGCACGTCGCTTTAAACGGGGCCGCTGGATTCACAGAGCAGGCCCCACCAAATTGCTCAAAGGCGCCTTGAGGCATCCTTTCGCTCGGTTCTATGCTGCAAGCTGCGGCCCGGAGGCGTCTTCAGCGCACGACATAAACCTGTCCGGTACTATAGCAGCCATTTCGCGGCCGTTCAATGCCGTATCACTTTCATTTTCAGGAGCTTAGGCGTGACTGCTGAGGGTCCCAAGGTCCGTCAAATCAAGGCGGGAGAGGAAGATGCGGGCCAGCGGCTCGATAACTTCCTGTTCCGGACCCTCAAGGGCGTGCCCAAGAGCCACGTGTACCGGCTGCTGCGCACCGGCCAGGTGCGGGTCAACAAGAAGCGGGTGAAACCGGACTATCGCCTGGAACTGGGGGACGAGCTGCGCCTGCCGCCGGTGCGCCAGTCGGAGAAGGAGACTCCCGGCAAGCCACCCCATTGGCAGCAGGAGGCCATGCAGGCCGGCATCCTGTTCGAGGATGAACGCATCCTGGTGGTGAACAAGCCCGCCGGCATGGCGGTCCACGGCGGCAGCGGCGTGAGTTTCGGGGTCATCGAGACCCTGAGGGTGCTTCGGCCCGAATCGCCCGGGCTGGAACTGGCCCATCGCCTGGACCGGGACACCAGTGGTTGCCTGATCGTCGCCAAGCGCCGCAGCGCGGTGCGGCCCCTGCATGCAGCCTTCCGGGAAGGCTCGGTGGAGAAACACTATCTAGCCCTGCTGGCCCACCCCTGGGAGGGCGGCCCCCGGGAAGTGAATGCGCCCCTGGAGAAGAACCAGGTAGAAGGTGGTGAGCGCATCGTCAAGGTGAGCCGGGATGGCAAGGAGGCCAAGAGCCTGTTCGCGCCCCTGCAGCGCTTCGCGGGTTCCGCTCTGGCAGATGTGCATATATTCACGGGCCGTACCCACCAGATCCGCGTGCATGCCTCCTACATCGACCATCCGGTGGCGGGGGACGACAAGTACGGGGACCGGGAAGCCAATAAGGCTTTCAGGGCCGGAGGGCTGAAACGCATGTTCCTGCATGCCCATCGCTTGAGCTTCCCGCATCCGGAGACGGGCGAGCGGCTGAGCCTGACGGCTTCCCTGGACGACGAATTGCAGGCGGTGATCAGGAGCCTGGGCGGCAAACCGCTCTAAGGCAGTTCGACGCCAGCGGCTCGCAGGAATCGGCAGAGGGCGATCAGGGGCAGGCCGATCAGCGCCGAGGGGTCGCCGGATTCCATGGCATCGAAGAGGCTGATGCCGAGGCCTTCCGACTTGAAGCTCCCGGCGCTGTCATAGGGCTTTTCAGCCTGGAGATAGCGCTCGATCTCCGCGTCCGTGAGCTTGCGGAAGGACACCCGGGTCACATCCGTGTACTCCTGGATGCGGCCGTCGCGGGTGTCGATGAGGCAGAGGCCGGTGTGGAACTTCATGTACTGGCCGGAAGCCGCCTTGAGCTGGGCCGTGGCGGTGGCATGGTCGCCGGGTTTGCCCAGGATCTCGCCTTCCCGTTCCGCAGCCTGGTCCGAGCCGATGATGAGGGACCCGGGATGCCGGGCCACGACCGCTTCAGCCTTGGCCCGGGACAAGCGCTTCACCAGCTGCTCCACCGGTTCCCGGAAACTGCGGGCCTCATCCACCCCCGGGGCCACTGCCTCGAACGGCAGCCCTAGCCGTTCCAGCAGCGTCCGGCGATGCCGGGAGGTGGAGGCCAGGATGAGGGGAGGCATGGAAGGCATGGGCGACCTGTCGCGATTAAGGCGCGTAAGCATGCCCCGGCGGGGTTGTCAGGCACAAGACTCTGTAAAAACAAGGGCTTGGGTGAAGAATTGCTTTGACACCCGAAGCTTCGAAAAGTATGATTACGCGCTTATGTCAGGCGCCTTGCCGCCCTCCCTGGATCTCGCACGTGCCGCCCGGCAGACCTACGGTCTGGAAGGGCGATTGCCGGTGAAGTCCTTGCCGCGGCTCAGCGCGGCGCTCGCATCCGATGCGGGCGAGGTGCGGTTGGAACTGGAAGCGGGGCTCGATCCCGCGCGGCGTGTCACCGTCACCGGGAGCATCGACGCGGAGCTTGAGCTCACCTGCCAGCGTTGCCTGGAGCCGGTACGGCTCGCGGTGCACGCGACGCCGAACCTGGCGTGGGTGAAGACGGACGAGCAGCTCGCCGCCTTGCCCGATGAGTACGAGCCCTTGCTCTCAGCCGACGGCGCCGTCGACCTGAAGGAGCTGGTGGCCGAGGAATTGCTGCTGGCGTTGCCGCTCGTGCCCAAGCATGAAGGCAGCGCCGCATGTGGAGGCTTCACGGAGCCCGCGGCGAGAACCGCGGAAGCCGGCGAAGTCAGGAAGAACCCTTTCGCAGAACTGGCCAAGCTCAAGCGCGGCAAGTGAATCAGGAGTAGGAAAATGGCTGTCCAGAAAAGTCGCGTCACCCCGTCCCGCCGTGGCCAGCGTCGTTCCCACGACGCCTTGAAGGGCCCGACCCTGTCCGTCGAGTCCACCAGCGGTGAGACTCATCGCCGGCACCACATCTCCGCGGACGGCTTCTACCGCGGCAAGAAGATCCTGAACACCAAGCGGGACGACTGACGTTCATCCGCCCGCGCTCCGCGCGGGCGAACCTTCGACGGACTGGCGTACCCGGATCCGCTCAGATGAACCCCACCGTAACCATCGCATTGGACGCCATGGGCGGCGATCACGGTCCTTCCGTGACGGTGCCCGCGGCCGTCAGCATGCTCGGCAAGCACGCGGACCTGAAGCTGATCCTGGTGGGTCGGCAAGAGGTGCTGGCGCCGCTGCTCGCGCGCCACGCCCGGCTCGGCGACCGGCTCAGCCTGCGGCACGCCTCGGAAGAGGTGGGCAGCGACGAGCTGCCGTCCCTGGCGCTGCGCGGCAAGAAAGACTCTTCCATGCGCGTGGCCATCAACCTGGTGAAGTCCGGCGAGGCGCACGCCTGCGTGAGCGCCGGCAACACCGGCGCGCTCATGGCCACCGCGCGCTTCGTGCTCAAGACCATCAACGGCATCGACCGGCCCGCCATCTGCGCGCTGATCCCGTCGCACGGCGGCCACACCCACATGCTCGATCTCGGCGCCAACGCCGACTGCACGCCGGAACAGCTGTTCCAGTTCGGCGTGATGGGCGCGGCGCTGGCCAGCGCGGTCTACAACATCAAGCAGCCCCGCGTCGGCCTCCTCAACATCGGCGAGGAGGAGATCAAGGGCAACGAGAAGGTGAAGGGAGCCGCGAAGCTCCTCACCGACAGCCACATCAACTACATCGGCTTCGTCGAGGGCAACGACATCTTCTCCCGTGACGTGGACGTGGTGGTGACGGACGGCTTCGTCGGCAACGTGTCCCTCAAGACCATGGAGGGCCTGGCCAAGATGATCAGCCAGATCATCCGCGAGGAGTTCCGCCGCAGCTACCTCACCAAGGTCCTGGCCCTGGCGGCCATGCCGGTGCTGAAGATGGTGCGTCGCCGCCTCGACACCCGGCACTATAATGGCGCGAGCCTCCTGGGCCTGCGCGGGGTGGTGGTGAAGAGCCACGGCGGCGCCGACAGCATCGGCTTCGCCGCCGCGATCCGCATCGCCATCCTCGAGGTGCAGAACCAGGTGCCGCAACGCATCGGGAAACTGATGGAAGAACAACTGGCGCAACCGCCCGCGGGTGATCCATGAAGCAGGTCTACGCACGCATCGCCGGCACCGGGCGCTGCCTCCCGGATCGGGTCCTCACCAACGCCGACCTGGAGAAGATGGTCGAGACCAGCGACGAGTGGATCAAGAGCCGCACCGGCATCGAGCGCCGCCACATCGTGGCGGACGACGAGACCAACCTGGATCTCTGCGAGCGTGCCTCGCGCCAGGCCATGGAGATGGCGGGCGTTACCGCCGCGGACATCGACCTGGTCATCGTCGGCACCACCACGCCGGACCAGGTGTTCCCGAACATGGGCTGCCTGCTGCAGCGCCGTCTCGGCATCCACGGTCCCATGGCCTTCAGCCTGGAAGCGGCCTGCACCGGTTTCATCTACGCCCTCAACATCGCCGAGAAGTTCGTAAAGACCGGCAGCGCCAAGCGCGCGCTGGTGGTGGGGGCCGAGACCCTCTCGCGCATGGTGGACTGGAAGGATCGCAACACCTGCGTGCTGTTCGGCGACGGCGCCGGCGCCGTGGTGCTGGAAGCCTCGGAGCAGCCGGGCATCCTCTCCACTCACGTGCATGCGGACGGCCAGTATGCGGACCTGCTGTATTTCCCCTCCGGCGTCTCCAAGAAGCCCGAGGATTTCCACGCCCGCCGTGACTACATCCAGATGAAGGGCAACGAGGTCTTCAAGGTGGCGGTCACCAAGCTGGGCGAGGTGGCCCAGGAAGCCCTGGATGCCAACGGCATCAAGGGCGAGCAGCTGGACTGGCTCATCCCGCACCAGGCCAACCTGCGCATCATCGAAGGCACCGCCAGGAAGCTCAAGATGCCCATGGATCGGGTAGTGCTGACGGTACAGGACCACGGCAATACCTCCACCGCCTCCGTGCCGATGGCTCTAGACGTCGCCGTGCGCGACGGCCGTATCCAGCGCGGCCAGCTCATCCTTCTCGAGGCCTTCGGCGGTGGTTTCACATGGGGCTCGGCGCTGCTGCGCTACTGAAACGACTCATGTCGGGACGAAAAAAAGGGGGAGCGGATGCTCCCCCTTTGCTTTGGACGTCTGGTTCCCGTCAGAGTTTAGGTGCGGGCTTGATGGCTACCGCATCTCCCACCAGCACCGTGGGGGCGCCGGCGGCGAAGGCAGTCTTGTTGTAGTCCGGCACATCCTTGGCCAGCAGTGCGTTGAACTTGGCCAGGGCG
>DASXYJ010000104.1:0-2745 GCA_036502565.1 Gammaproteobacteria bacterium | reverse complement strand
ACCTTCGACATCTACTTCCTGGCCATCGTGGCCATGAGCCTGCGCCAGGATCGGCGCATCTGCCTCGTCATCGGCGCGCTCACGGTGCTGGAGTACCTGGGGCTCATCCAGTTCATCACCCACGCCTACGACGTCAGCGCGCCGGAGATCCAGGATCCCGCCGTGGGCTACTACAGCGGCGTCGACCAGTTCACGCGCCTGGTGTTCCTGGCGGCGGCGGTGGTCATCGCCTATGCCATCGTGGGACGCTCCGAGCGTCTGCTGTACCGCTCGGTGCGCGACCCCATGACCGGGCTCTTCAATCGCGGCTACTTCGACACGCTGCTGGATTTCGAGATCGAGCGCGCCAAACGCTACAAGCGCCGCTTCGCGCTGGTGATGGTGGACGCGGACCATTTCAAGCGCGTCAACGACACCCATGGCCATCCCACCGGCGATGCGGTACTGCGGGCCCTGGCCCGGGCCCTGCGCATGGGCGTGCGCCAGAGCGACGTGGTGGTGCGCTACGGCGGCGAGGAGTTCCTGTTGCTGCTGCACGAGACCGACGATGGCTCGGCTTTCGACAAGGCGGAGCTGCTGCGCCAGAACGTGGGCAAGCTGATCCTGAAGCCGGGCACCGGTCACACCATCAAGCTCACGGTGAGCGCCGGCATCGCCCAGTACCCGGACGATGGCGCCACCTCCCGCAGCCTGCTCAGCACCGCCGACCAGCGTCTGCTGCGGGCGAAACAGGCGGGACGTAACCGGGTCGTGGCAAACTAAATCGCATAAAAGCTGCTGCGCTCGGCATGGCCGCGTTGCGCTTCGGTCTCGCAATCCTCACGTACACTAAGAGTACGCTCCGGTTGCTCGCCTCGCGCGCCTTGCCCTGCCTTCGCTCGCGACGCTTTTATGCGATTTAGCATTCTTTTTGGATTTAGAGAGTCATCATGCCCATCCGCAGTTATACCGGCATCAAACCCGTCATCGGCCAACGCGTCTATATAGACGAGGCCGCCGTGGTGATCGGCAAGGTCACGCTGGGCGACGATGCCTCGCTCTGGCCCTTCGCCGTGGTCCGGGGCGACGTGAACAGCATCAGTGTCGGCGCGCGCAGCAACATCCAGGATGCCAGCGTGCTGCACGTGACCCACGACGGACCTTACAGCCCCGGCGGCATGCCGCTGGTCATCGGCGCTGACGTGACCGTGGGCCACAAGTGCCTGCTGCACGCCTGCACCATCGGTGACCGTTGCCTCATCGGCATGGGCTCCATCGTAATGGACGGCGCGGCGGTGGAGAGTGATGTGCTGCTGGGCGCCGGCAGCCTGGTGAGTCCCGGCAAGCGCCTGGAATCAGGCTTCCTGTATCGCGGCAGCCCGGCACAGAAGGTCCGTCCACTCACGCAGGAGGAGAGGGCCATGCTGCTCTACTCGGCGCAGCATTACGTGCGGATGAAGGACCGTTACCTTGCGGGCGGCTGAGGCGCCGCTGCGGGTACGCAACGCCCAGCACATCCCGCGCCGGTTGTTGTGGCTGCTAACGCCGGCCTGTGCGGTGGCCGCGGTGGGACTCGCGCTGCTCTACACGGACCACTGGAACTGGCCGCGGGCTCTGGTCTGCGGCGCGCTGGCGTTCGCCGCCGCCTGCCTCGCGCTCTGCATGGCCGGCCAGGAGCGCTTCTGGTGGGCACCGCGCGCGCTCGCAGGCCTGGTGACCCTCTGCTATCTCGCGGCGGTGGCGCGCTTCTCCTGGCTGCCGGGTCCCGGCGCGCCGGGACCGCACCTGCCGCTGCTGTTCCTGGCGGTGGTGGGCTTCATGGTCTGCGGCGTGCCGGCGCTCTGCTTCATGCTCTGGGGCCACACCCGCGGCAAGCTGGCGCGCGGTGACGCGCAACACGTCACGCTCATGGATCGCTGGACCGCGCGGCTCATCCCCATCCTCGCCTGGGCCACTTGGTTCGCGGTGGGCGTGTACCTCTTGAGCCTGCTGGTGCCATGAACGGGGCAAACTGCGTCAACTGCGGCGCGGTCCTGCATGGCCCCTACTGCGCCCAGTGCGGCGAGAAGCGCATCCCACCCGAGGGTTACACGTTGCGCGGCATCGCCAGGGACTGGCAGCTCGCCATCTCCCACGGCGAGGGCAAGCTGCTGCGCAGCTTACGCCTGCTCATCACCCGGCCGGGTTTGCTGACCGCCGAATACTTCCATGGCCGGCGCGTACCCTACAGCCGTCCGGCATCCCTGTTCCTCACCTGCAACCTGCTGTTCTTCCTGCTCTGCAACTGGGACACCTTCACCACTCCGCTTTCCACGCACCTGCATGATTCGGACATGCTGCACCGCGGCGTGGCCCGCGTGTTGGTGAAAGACCAAGCGCTGGGACGCGACGCAGTTCCGGCCCGTTGGGACGCGGCCTATGCGGCGCTGGAAGGCGGCCGCATGACGGCGGCGCAGCCGGACGCCGTGGCCCTGCAGGCCTATGCCCTCAGGTTCAACACCCGGGAACGGCTGCTGTCGCGCACACTCATCGCTGCCATCATCCCCATCACCGCGCTGTTCGCCTGGTGCTTGCTGGGCTTCCTGCGACAGGGTTTGCCGAAGCAACTCATCTTCAGCGCCCACGTCTGGAGTTTCTTCCTGCTGCTGATCACCGGCCTCAATGGCCTGGTGCTGGGGCTGTATGAAGCCGTATTTCGTCTCACCGGATACACCGGCCTCGCGGTACTAGGGAGCAACGCGGTGTTTTCCAGCCTGCTGCTCGTCG
>DASXYJ010000103.1:0-6187 GCA_036502565.1 Gammaproteobacteria bacterium | reverse complement strand
CTCGCGGTCATCGGTGCCCTGGCCTTCTTCGATCATCATCCTCGTTGGCTCGGCGTGCTCGGACTGGCGGGCGCGGCCTTGCTGCTGTGGATGGCCTGGGGGGCCTGGGTCTCCGCCCGCCGGGGTCTGAAGGACAGCCATACCCCCGGGTCCTGGAAGCTGGGTTTCTTCACGGTCCTGACCAGCCCCATCTCCCTGGCCTGGTGGCTGGCCAACGGCGCCCTGCTCTTCACCTCCTGGGGCTTGGCCGGAATCACCGGCATGTTCCTGTCCCTCATCCTCTATAGCGCCCTGTTCTGCCAGGCTTTCCGCTTGCTGGGGACCCGGGCCGCCAAGGCCGCCCTGGGGATGGCTTATGGCAGCGTTTTGGTCCTGGCGGGCTTCGCCTTGTATGTGGCTTGGACGGCAGCCGGGCTCCTGAGGGGGCCCTGAGGCCCCGGTACGACGCGATGTCCCTGGGTCTGCCGCGCCCTTACCCTCGACAGCCCCCCCGCCGGTATGGCTCAATAAGCGCCCATCCAGATAACGGTTAAATCGCCGCGCGGGGGTGCGCGGACGGTGCCGATGTCTTCACTTTCAAAGGCTTACGCGTCCAATGAACATCACTATCCCGCCTGGCTATAAAGGTCTGGTCGCCCTCGATAAAGAGATCCACAAAGGCAAGGGCGTCGTCGCCGCCCACCGCGCCGCCTTCGCCGCCGGCCTCACCGGCGTGTACGTGGTGGCCGCCGAGTTCGTGCAGGCCTCGCGCCACTATCCGGTGGTGTTCGTCCAGGACCAGGCCAGCGGCGAGTACCTGCCGATCGCCGTGACCGGCTTGAACCAGGACGAGAACCTGTTCGTGGGCAAGGACGGCGAGTGGGAGAAGGACGTGTACGTGCCGGCTTACGTGCGTCGCTGGCCTTTCTTCGGTGTGCGCATCGAAGGCGAAGAGGCCAAGAACGGCAACATCCTGATCTGCGTGGACGAGTCGGGCCTCACCGAGTCGAGCCAGGCGGTATTCGACACCAGCGGCAACCCCTCCACCGATTTCCAGCCGACCCAGACCCTGATCTCGGAGATGGAAGGCGCGCGTCCCGCCACCGAGCACCTGTGCCAGACGGTCAAGGAGTTCGGCCTGTTGGAACCCTTCGAGGCCCACGCGTTCCCGAAGTCCGGCCGCGAGATGCGCCTGCGCGGCATGTTCCGCGTCAACGAGGACAAGCTCAACGAGCTGCAGGGCAAGGACCTGAAGCGCCTGATGAAGAGCGGCGAGCTCTCGCGCATCTACGCGCACCTCATGTCGCTCGACAACTTCAAGTTCCTCATGGACCGCGCCGCTGCGTCTAAGCCCGGCAAGCTGGATTCCTGATACCGAAGCAACCGATACGAACCTATAAAGAGAGAGTCCCATGGGTGTTGAAATCAAACTGACGGACAAGGAACTGCCGGTATCGCCGGTGTTCGTGGACTTCCTGGCCCACATCATCGACAACCGCCCCTTCGAGGGCGCGGCCTGGCACGACCAGCTCTCCGAGGAACTCTCCAACGACCACGTGCGGGTGATGGAGAAGGCCCAGGACAACGCCCAGCGCATCATGGCGAGCGAAGCCGGCCAGCGCCACGTGGCGCGCGCCTACCAGCTGTTCCTGGCGCTGCTCACCGGCGACTTCGAGCAGATCCGCAACATCCAGTTCAAGTTCCACTTCATCAACATCATCGGCGTGCCGCGCAACGGTGGCTCCTACCTGACCATGGAGGCTTACCGCTCCCTGGGTTACGACGTGGACAAGGTGCCGAACGTGATCGCCCACGATGGTTTCCCGGAGGCCGGCCCGTTCCGCTTCCAGAAGGGCGCCAACAGCTGGATCGCCAGCCTGCAGACCATGGCCGAGTTCCTCACCATGGTCGAGATCTACTTCGGCAAGAACAAGCCGCACTACGGCAAGATCATGGTGCCGAAGAAGCTCTTGAAGGGCACCTACGCCGGCGGCTTCTTCCACCAGATCCTCGGCGAGTCGGTGGAGCAGATCCTCACGGTGCGCCATCCCGTGACCTCCGCCATCTCGGCCTATGAGAAGTCCGGCGGCCTGCCGCCGGACGGCAAGTTCAAGGTGCGCGGCAACATCGAGGAGTGGGTGCGCCGCGACCTCTCCTACACCACCGGCATGAGCAACGAAGAGATGTTCGCGCTGCCCTACTTCGATGCCTACCTGCATTACTGGGAGCAGTACCACATCTACGTGGCCACCACCGGCCTCTCTGCCAACCGCAACATCACGCTGGTGCCCTACGGCAAGGAGCGCATGGAGGCGGTGTCGCGCAGCTTCCAGAACCGCTTCGAGAGCGGCCGCCAGGCCAACGAGTTCAAGGTGTTCCCGAAGCAGGACCGCCATCCGGACTGGATCAAGCAGTCGGAGCCGGTGGTGAAGCGCGTGGCCGACATCTGGGAGCGCGTGGGCCTCAAGTTCCCGTTCAAGGAAGTGATGGAGATCTGGTGATCCCAGGCCTCTAGAACGGGATCGAAACAATCTGGGGGAGAGTGTTCTACACTCTCCCCCAATCTTTTGGGGAAGGGGACACCGATGCGGCGCTTCATCGCCTGGATACCGGCCTGCCTGTTCCTGGCGGCCTGCACGGTCTCGCCCTACCAGCATGAAGTGAACTCCACCTGCGGGCAGTACCTGCCGCTTCCCGGCGGCTGCTTCGGCGACGGATGCGGCGCCATCGTGCTGATCGAGCTGCCCTTCGTCGGCCTCTGCGAGGGCGTGTACTTCCTGCAGCATCAACTCACCCCGGCGCCGGCCCGCAACATCCATGACGGTATCTATAAGGCGCCGAGCGGCAGTTTCTCGGTGCAGGTGCCGGACGACCAGCCGCCTGTCACTTACAAGGGCCAGCAGGCCTCGATCCACGGCCTGTCCTACGTGAGCTTCATGCCCACGCTGGCCTCCCTGCCCGCGTACACCGTCGCGGTCATGGCCTACCATCCGTCCTCCTCCAAAGGCGGCGAACCCTGGGAGAGCGCAATGCCCGGCCACATGGGCGGCAGCGTGCTGGGTGTGTCCTACTCGGCCTTCGGCGAGGTGAAGCGCATACGCGACCCGCTGCCCACCACGGTGGACGGGGAAGACGCGCGGCTCGGAGTCTACGGCGAGTTCAACAACAACTCCGAGGTGAGCGCCTATTACCTGGTGTACAGCCTGCGCAGGACCGACGCCCAAGCCACGATCTCGGTGTCCTGGTCCGGTCCCTGTCCGCGCTGCAGGGACGGCACAGAGGAGGATATCCTGGCCGGCGTGCCGGGAGCCGAACGCTTCCTGAAGTCGTTCCATGTCATGGCGCCCGAAACCGAGGCGGCGCCGTGAAGCGCGCCGTCGTCGGCCTGCTGGTCTGCGCCCTGCTCGCGGGTTGCGCCACCAAACCCAATGGCGACCTGGACGACAGCGAGTGCGTGCCCGATCCTCCCCACGGCGTCACCGGCGGCAATCCGCTGGTGGATATCGCGGCGATATTGATCATCGATCTCACCTGGTTCGCCGGCTGCGAAGCGGTGGTGGGCATCAGCAACGGCATCCGCCACTTCCATCCTGCACAGGCCCGCGACGGCGTCTACTACTCCCCGGACGGGGCGTTCTCGGTGGGCGTGCCCATGGCGGTCTCCGACGAATACCAGGCCCAGCAGCAGCGCAGCGGCAGCAAGGACACGGTGGTGTTCGTGCCGCGCACGCCAGGAGAGCCGGCCTACGGCGTCACGGTGCTGACCAAGCTCGATGCGACCCAGGCCGCGCTGTCGCTGCCGGACTTCGCGAGCCAGGCCAGCGCGGACCTGCTGGGTACCGGCGTCACGCAGGTGCAAGCGCAGGACGTCCAGCTCGGCGCCAACGCGGCGCGCCTGGTGGTGTACCGAGCGCCGGTCCCGGTGGCCGGCACCGCGCCGCCGCATTACTACCTGATGTATTTCGTGAAGACCGCACACACCGCGGCGGTGCTGTCCGTCACCTGGCCCTATGAATGCCCGCGCTGCGCGGCCGGCTCGGACATCAGCTTGCGAAACATGGATCCGGTGTTGGACGCCTTCCTCGATTCCTTCGAGCTCTCCAGCACCACCCGCTAGAAGCGGAAGACCAGGAAGTACATCAGGATCGTGTTGACAGCCAACAAGGCGAGTCCGGTGGGTATCTGCACCTTGATGACACCGTTCTGGTCACGCAGCTCCAGCAGCGCCGCCGGCACGATGTTGAAGTTGGCGGCGAGCGGCGTCATGAGCGTGCCCGAGTAGCCGGCCAGCATGCCGATGGATCCCATGACGGCGGCGTCGCCGCCGTGCAGCTTCACGATCAGCGGCACGCCGATGCCGGCGGTCATCACCGGGAAGGCAGCGAAGGCGTTGCCCATCACCAGGGTGAAGAGCGCCATGCCGATGCAATAGGCGGTCACCACCGCCAGGGCGTTGTCCACGGGGATGAACTTGCCCACCAGGTCGGCTATCACCTGCCCGACCCCGGAGACGGCGAACACCGCGCCTAGCACCGCCAGCAGCTGCGGCAGCGCCAGCACCGGCCCCACCGCGTCCACCAGGCGCCGGGATTCCGTGAGCGGCACGCGGAAGGGCTGGCGCAGCATCCACAGGCCCGCCAACAGCGCCACCACCACCGACAGGCCCAAGGCCACCAGCGTGGCGTCCTTGAGCTCCACCAAGGGCCTGCCGCCGGGCCGGTAGTTCTGCAGCAGCAAGGTGCCCAGCACCGTCACCGCCGGGATGAGCAGCGCGGGTATGAAGAGCCGGTTGCCGAAGCGCGCGGCGCCGGCGCTGCGCTCCACCACGGTGGGCTCCGCCGCACCGCCCTTGCCCAGGCCGCCGACGCCGGCCAACAGCGCCATGCCGATGGCGAGGCAACCCACCAGGAACGGCGGCAGCCAGCTGCCGAACAGGAAGGTCACGGAATACAGCGCCCAGAACAGCGCGCGCTTGAGGTGCTTCGGGTTGGCCTGGTCGTGCAGGTTGTACCAGGCGGCGGCGGCGAACATCGGGCCCAGCAGCAGGTAGATGCCGTCCATGACACTCATGGGGTCTTCCCCAGTTGCGCCTTGAGGCGCCGGTCCAGGCGCCAGAGCCGGAAGGCGTGGATCACGTAAGCCGAGATGGCGGTGGGGATGGCCCACAGCGCGATCTGCAGCGGCGTGAGGAGATAGCCGGCCTGGTCCAGGTTGGCCTTGATGAGCAGCACCGAGCCGATGGCGAGGAAGATGTCCTCGCCGTAGAAGAGGCCGATGTTGTCCGCGGCGGCGGTGTGGGCGCGGATGAGGTCACGGGTCTCATCCGGAAGCGCGCCGTAGCGGTTCTCGGCGGCGGCTTCCGCCATGGGCGCCACCAACGGCCGCACCATCTGCGCATGGCCGCCGAAGGCGGTGAGGCCCAGGCTCGCCGTGACCTGGCGGATGAACATGTAAAGCATCAGCACCCGTCCGGTGGTGGCGGCGCCGACCTTGGCGATGAGCGCCTGGGCGCGCTCCTTGAGGCCGTTCTTCTCCAGCATGCCGATCACCGGCAGCGTGAGCCACACCAGCGCCATGTAGCGGTTCTGGGTGAAGGCGTGGCCGAACTCGCTGACGATGGCGACGAGGTCGATGCCGGCGGCGAGACCGGTGGCCACCGCGGCCGCCACCACCACCAACAGGGGATTCAGCCGCAGCGCGAAGCCGAGGATGACGATGGCGACGCCGATGAGCGTCAGCACCGGATGCGGTTCACTCTAGCCCGAGCGAGGCCTGGAGCCCGCTCTTGAGGTCGGGATAGCGCAGCGTGATGCCGGTCTCCTTGAGGAGCTTCTCGTTCCTGAGGCGCTTGGATTCCTTCATGAAGCTCATGATGCTGGGACTCAGCATGCGTTCCGCCTCGCTCATGGAGATCAGCGGCGGCTTGGGCGCGTGGGTGAGCTCCGCCAGCAGGAACAGGTAGTCGGTGATGGTGGACGGGTTGCCGTCACTGACGTTGTAGATGGAACCGGCGGGTGCGTCGGCCATCACCGCGTGGCAGACCGCCACCAGGTCATCGATGTGGATGCGGTTGGTGAAGCTGCATTCCTCCGGCCTGACCGTGGGCATGCCGGACTTGAGGCGCTCGGTGAGCAGGCGTCCCGGACCGTAGATGGCCGGTACCCGCAGGATCTCCCAGTCGATGCCCTGGTCCGCACACCAGCGCTGC
>DASXYJ010000102.1:0-5371 GCA_036502565.1 Gammaproteobacteria bacterium | reverse complement strand
AGCAACGCGCTGCATCCCACCAACCTGCACGTGAACAAGGCGCTCTATCCCAAGGACCGTGTGCAGGACCGGGTGCCGGACCCGGGCTGGATGGAGCACTGGCTGAACGAGCAGATCCACTTCGACCGGGAGTGGCAGGAGAAGGTCATCGCCCGCATCCTGCAGAACCTGTCGCTGATCCTGAAGACCGACTTCCAGTCGGTGCGGGACCTGTCGCAGTACCGCAAGCAGCTGGCACACGCCGCCTGAATCCCATGGATGCCCAAGCCAAGCGCCTCTCCGCCGGGGTGGTGGTGCTCCGCGACACCGCGGAAGGCCTGCGCTTCCTGCTGCTGCGCGCCTACAAGCATTGGGACTTCCCCAAGGGCATGGTGGAAGCGGACGAGACGCCTTTCGCCGCGGCGCGGCGCGAGGTGGCAGAGGAGACCGGCATCGAGTCACTGGACTTCGCGTGGGGGGAGGTGTTCCGGGAGACCGCTCCTTACGCCCGCGGCAAGGTGGCGCGTTACTACATCGCCCGGACCGAGCGCGAGGACGTGGCGCTCACGCCCAATCCCCAGACCGGCATCCATGAGCACATGGAATATCGCTGGGTCGACATGCAGGAAGCCCTGGCGCTGGTGACCCCGCGGGTTAAGCACATCATCGACTGGGCCGCCCAGGTGACACGCGCCTGAGACCCTCGGTAGGATGGTGCGCATGAAAGCGATACTCATCGGCTTCGCGCTCGCACTCTGCCTCGCCTCCCCCGCCGTGGTGGCGGACAACGACGACTGGCAGCCGGGCACCATCCATCCGGCTCTTGAGGTCGGCTTCGCCTTCGGCGGCGACCGCCTTGCCACGCGCCACTACGCGGTCGGCGGCCACAGCACCGTATACGCCGGCAAGGGCCTGTACCTGGGCTTGGGCGTGTTGGACAACTTCGACGATTCGCCCTGGAGCTTCAAGGGCATGGTGGCCCAGCAGACCGGTTTCAGCACCGGCTTCAGCACCAGCATCAACTTCACCCGTTACCCGGTGGATGGCATCCTCCTCTATACCCACGGCCGCCAGCACCTCGGCTTCGGCCTCACCTACCAAGCCAACCCCAAGTTCAACCCCAACAACGGTTCGCCGGACATCGCCTTCCACGACGCCTGGGGCCCGACCCTCGAATACCAGTACCGTTTCGTGGGGCTGCGCTACACCTATGCCCGTTACCGGGCCGTCTCCACCTGCCTCGACAAGTGCAGCTACGATGGCAGTTATCTCGCCTTCTTCTTCAATTTCGTGTTCTGACCCTCCATCCTCGCGGGGATGGATTCCCAAAACCCCTGTGCTTGAGGACTGCGCAGTTCTCCCGTATAGTCGCGCCCGCTTTTTGGGGATTTGACTTAATCTAAGGGGATCATCATGAACAAGCACATTGGGGCCGCCCTGTTGGGCGTCCTGGCCGTCTGCCTCGTCACCACTGCTCAGGCGAGCGACCCTTGGGCTCCCGGCGCCACCGGCCTGTCCCTGGAAGCCGGTCTCACCGCCGGCGGCGACAAGCTGGTCACCATCACCGATACCAACGGCGACACCAAGAGCCTCTACGCCGGCAACTCGCTCTTCACCGACGTGGGCGTGCAGCACAACTTCGGTGATTCCGGCTGGAGCCTGCGTGCCACCGGGGGCTTCGCCGCTGATGCCCAGTCCTACAGCAATGCCAACGTGAGCTTCGCTTATGTACCGGTCAACGTGCTCGGCATCTACAGCGTGGGCAACAACCACTTCGGCGCCGGCCTGGCCGTGCATCTCAGCCCGAAGCTGGACCTGGATGGCCTGGGGCCGAACGCGGACTTCAAGACCGCCACGGGCCTGGTGCTGCAATACCAGTACTGGCTGTTCGGCGTGCGCTACACCGCGATCCGCTACCAGATCTCGAGCGTGAACAACGTCCCCGGCTGCTTCGGGAAGTGCGACTACGACGGCAGCAGCATCGGCGTGTTCTTCAACTACGTATTCTGACCGGCCGTCTGGCTGGCGACTTCGGGGGATAGAAGATGAACAAGGGGATACTGATCATCGGCCTGTGCCTGAGCGGGGTGCTCGCGGCGCCTGTCGCCCGGGCGGACCTCGACCCGGCGCCGCTCGATCCGGGCGCGCATCTCACCGGCGACTTCGGCATCACCGACGGCGGCGATGCCCTGGTGACCTTCACCTACACCAACGGCAGCACCAAGACCCTGCACGCCGGTGAATCGGCCTATCTCGATGCCGGCATGCTGTACAAGTTCGACCCGTCCTGGAGCCTGAAGACCACCCTGGGCTGGGCCCGCGCCAGCGTGGATGCCAGCAACGCCAGCGTGTCCTTCGTGCGTTACCCCTTGGACATGCTCGGCGTCTACAGCTACGGGAACAACCACTTCGGCCTCGGTCTCACCTATCACATGAGCCCCAAGGTGAGCGGTGCCGGCCTGCCGTCCGGTGACTTCGACAACGCCCTCGGCCTCGTCGCCGAATACCGTTACTGGATATTCGGCCTGCGCTTGACCAGCATCAACTACAAGGTCTCCAGCACCGGCCAGAGCATCAGCGGCAACAGCTACGGCGCTTTCCTCAACTTCACGTTCTGATATCCGTGATCAAGGCCGCCGCTGCATCAGCAGCGGCGGCCTTCTCTTTTTTAGAGCTGCTGCGCTCGGCGGAGCGTCGTTGCGCTTCGGACTCGCAGTCGGTCATGCACATTAGAGTGCACTCTCTCCTACTCGCCTCGCGCGCCTAGCTGCGCCCTCGCTCGCGACGCTCTAATCCGTCCTATCAGCCGAGATCCAGGACGGCGAGCAAAGCGGCGGAGCTGATGAAGAACCAGAGGCAGAGACCCTGCAACAGGGGCTTGTAGCCCACCTGGCGGATGGCGGCGCGGGAGAGGCTCGCGCCGATGCAGAACAGGGTGGCGGCGAAACCGACCTTGGCGGCCCGCGCCAGCCACGGTACCGCCGGATGCAGCGCCGGCAGCAGGCTCCCCAGGGCGGAAGCCAGCAGGAACCCCAGGATGAACCAGGGCACCGTGAAGCGCCCCCGGGCCTTGTCGCCGCGCGGGAACAGCGCCGCGGCGGCGAAGGTCACCGGCAGTATCCACAGCACCCGCGACAGCTTCACGATGGTGGCCACGTGCAGGGCCTGCTCGCCGTAAGAGGAAGCCGCACCGGCGACCGAGGACACGTCGTGGATGGCCACGCCGGCCCAGGTGCCGAACTGGGCCTGGTTCAACCCCAGCAGATGCCCCAGGAACGGGAAGAGATACAGCGCCACGGCGTTGAGCAGGAACACCGTGCCCATGGCTACGGACATCTCGCTCTTGTCCGCATCCACGGCACTGCCCACGGCGGCGATGGCGGAGCCGCCGCAGATGGCGGTGCCGGCGGAGATGAGGAGCGAGGTCTTGCGGTTGATGTCCAAGAGGCGCGCCAGCCAATAGCCGAGCGTGAAGGTGGCGAAGATGGTGACGGCGGCGAACAACAGGCCGTGAGCTCCCACCCGCAGCACCGCGCCGAGATCCACGCCGAAGCCCAAGAGCACCACGCTCGCCTGCAGCAGCCACTTCACGTAGCGCGAACCGCTCTCGCGGTAAGGATTGTCCGTGAGCAGCGCGAAGGCCAGGCCGAAACCCAGCGCGAGGCCCGGGGAGGCCCAGGGCGTGAAGCAGAACAGGATGCCGACCACATACACGGCGAGCGCCAGCCGGCGGGACATCATGCTTCCGGCACCTTATAACGGAGCAGGCCCAGGCCCTTGAGCTGGACCACGCGGCGCAGCAGGCCGTGCTGTTCCATCCACAGGGCGTACTGCACGTACACGGGGTCGGCGGAGAGGTGGCGCTCCTCGGTGCGGGCACGCAGCCAGTACAACACGTTCACGCCGAACAGCATCAGGCAGCGCAACACGCCCTCCCACCAGCCGCCCTGCGCCAGGAACGGCACCGAGATCAGCCACCAGGAGAGGTTCTTGGCGAGGTAGGCCGGATGCTTGGTGAAGCGGTAAGGGCCGTTGGTGAGGATGCCGCGGTGGGTGAGGTTGGAGAAGCGGCCGGCGAAGGACAGGGTCGCCCACAAGTATATGGCAGTGAGCAGCAGGATCACCGCACCCCAGGCCAGGTACAGGACCGGCAGCGGCGCGAGCCAGCGTTCCCAGTCGTAGTCGGTGCGATAGGCCAGGAAGTTGCCGGAGACCATGCCCCAGAACGGTTGGTAGCAGGCCAGCGCCACCGCCCAACCCAATAGCGTGGGCTCGGTGCTGCGGATGTGGGTGTCGGTGAGGCGGAAGGTCACCAGGTACCCCACCGACACCAGCGCCACGTCGGCGAAGTACATGGCGGTGAAGGCCGCGTCGTATAACGGCTTGCCCCCGGATACCGCGGCCCCGTCGTAACCCAGCAGCTTCGCCATGTCCTGGCAGAGATAGCCGAACATCAGCGGCAGGAAGAAGCCCTTCACCAGCCATCCCAGCAGATGCTGGCCGAACACGCGGCGATCCACCGTTCCCCACTGGAGCAGCAGCACCTGGCCCATCTGCCAGTAGCCGTCGTGGGGCTCCCGCATGCGGCGATCCACGAGATAGAAGTAAGGCAGCGCCGCCGTCAGCCACACCGGCAACAGCCACGGCAACATCGAGAAGAACGGCCCATACAGGGGGTCGCTGTACACCGGGAAGCCCATGTATCCCAGGTCCAGCAGCGCGAGCGTGCCGACCAGTCCCAGCAGCTTAACCAGGGTGCGCCGCAGGGAAGGATCGTGGTGCGCAGGATCGAGACCGGTGCTGGGACGCCGGTACACGCGGTTGAACAGGAGATCGGTGCCGAGCAGCAGCAGCGCGACCCAGGCCATCACCGCGAGACAGGCCTGCCACTCGTAGTGCCAGGGTGCCAGCACACGCGCGCCGATCAGGCCGGTGACGAAGGCGACGAGCCCCACCAGCGCCATGGCGCCGTGGACCGCTGACTTGGGGAGCATGATGACGCGGGACATGCGGGCGCCAGTCTAGCGGCTCAGGCGCCGCATTTCATCGCTTGTGGAGCAGCGGCTTGAGCAGAGGCCAGACGTTGTCCAGCACCTGCGGCTCGGCCTGGGCGATGGGATGCAGGCCATCCGCCTGCAGGAGTTCCCGGTGCTCCGCCACGCCCGCCAGCAGGAACGGCACCAGGGGCAACTTGTACTGCTTGGCGAGGTCCGTATAGGTGGCGCTGAAGGCCTTGGTATAGACCGCGCCGTAGTTGGGCGGCATCAGGATGCCCACCAGCAACACCTTGGCGCCGGCCGCCTGGGACTGGGTGATCATCTTCGCCAGGTCGTCATGCATCACCTGGGTGGGCTGCCCGCGCAGGCCGTCGTTGGCGCCGAGTTCCAGCACC
>DASXYJ010000101.1:0-7133 GCA_036502565.1 Gammaproteobacteria bacterium | reverse complement strand
CACGGGTAGCGCGAGGCGCACCGTACCGAAGATGAGCACCGCGGCGAGCAGCGCACCGGTGAAACCCAGGATGCGCCAGGCTTGCCGGGGCTTCGCGCGGTACGAGTGCAGTGCGAGCGCCACTGCGGCCGGAAACAGCATCAGCATGAAGCTCATGCCCCACGGGCCGGTGAGCGAGGCGAGCTGCAGGAAGGGCAGGAAGTCGAGTTGGGTATAGGCCAGGCTGCCGAAGCTGCCATGGATGGAGACGAGGTTCACGAGGAACTCGGCGGCGGTCCAGCACGAGGGAAAGGCCAGGAGCGCAAGCCAGGGCCGGCCGCGGAGCGCCAGCGTGCGGAACAACAGCATGGCAATCAGGAAAACCACGACCACATGGCCGGCGAGCAGGGGCAGGAGGATCGCAGGCGCTCCGGTGCTTACGTAGTAGGCCGGCACGTGGAGACAGCCGAGGCCCCAACCGAGGGCTGCCACGAGGGATGCGCCCCACCAGGTCCGGCTTCGCAGCGCGACGAGCAACACCGGAATCGGCGCCATCCACATCAGAGGCCAAACGGGAAAGAGACCGTCGCCATACCAGGTCAGTACAGCAGTCAGCAGCGCGGCCGCGATACCGGTGGCCGCGGGTTTCAGGTCAAGCGACGATGCCATGGATGTATCTCCGTATAGAACGCCGGTAGAAGGCGCGAAACCCGGAAGGCGTCATGTCCATGCGCCCGCCCAGGTAAAGCATGATGAGGCCCTGATAAAGGGCGCCCATCTCGAAGTTGATCTCCCAAAGATCATCGTCACGCAGCACGCCGCTCTTCATGCCTTCGGCCAGGACCTCCGCTGCGGGCGTCGCCGTGGGCGAGCGGCCTGCCTTGAAGTCCCGGGGGAAGCGTCGCGCGCCCTGCCGCCTGGTGAGGAACATGAGTTCGAAGAGCTTAGGGTTTTCCAGGGCATGCTCGGTGTAGACGTCGGCGAGCTGGGCCAGCCGATCTTCGATGCTGCCGGTGAGGCGCTTCGCCCTGAGCCTTGCCGTGAGGTCCGCGAAGCCTTCGTCCGCCAGGGCGTTCAGCAGGGCCTCCCGGTCGGGATAGTGCCGGTAGATGGCCATGGGCGTGATTCCTACGACCTTGGCCACGGCACGCATGGTCACCGCCTCCACGCCCTCCTTGTCCAGGAGCTTGCGGGCGGCGGCATGGATCTTGTCAGCGGTGGCGACCATGTATACAGTGTATACATGACTGAATTCCATTTCAAGTAACCTGGACGGCGCTATCGCTTCCAATAGTAACCACGAAATGAATCGCCTGCGGCGTGAAAATAATCTAGCCCGGTCTGTAGGATGTCAGGGCTTGCCTGCAACTCTTTAGGTGAGAGGGGGCGCCATGCAGGGTCTCGCTGAAGTCCACTGGCTTCCTTTATATCCACCGGATAAGTAGTGAGAATTTTCCGCCGCACTTCATGGAGACACTTCTTGTTAGCTCCGCCTTTCATCATGGGATGAAGCAGCTGGACGTTGTCGTCCTCCCAGCCACAAATAGCACATATATCGTAACTTCCAGGCGGTTGCGCGAAGCCGATGAAGCCACATGCGGGACATGGATATTGGGGTTTTCCGTGTGCTGACACTGTTCTTGCCTTACTAATAATCCGCCGTATCCCCATGTTCATCGTGATAGGGATACTTGAGGTGCCCGAAGCGCACCACGAACACCGCCAGGGCCAGGATCAGGATGGCGCCGGTGATGAACAGCGCATGCACGTCGTGGGCGTCGCTGGTGTCGAGGATGAGGTAGCGGGCCATGGACACCATGGCGATGTAGAGGGGGATGCGCACCGGCAGCTTCCCCAGGCGCCAGTAGCTCTCCACCATGGTGATGACTTCCAGCAGGATGAAGATCAGCAGCAGGTCCGCCAGGGCCACCTGGCGGTTCACCACCATGCCCCAGGCCGCCTGGCCGATGGCCCAGGTGGTGGCGAGGAGGATGAGGATCAGCCCCAGATCCTCGATGATGGCGATGGCGTGGCGGCCGTTCTCCCGGACGGTCTTGCGATGCAGCATGGCTTGGTTCCCCCTTCCCCGATGTGACTTAAGCTTAGCCCAAGGTTACATCGTGTCACCCCTCCGCCGCCTCATGCGTTTAAGCTAGGACCAGCCCGGAGAGCCACCATGCGCCGCATCCTCACCTGCCTGTCCCTGCTGCTCTTGCCCCTGCTGGCCCAGGCCGCCGGCGACCCCAAGATGCAAATCGAGTACGCGGGCCTCGATCGCAGCTACCTGCTGCACCTGCCCAATCCCCTTCCCAACAACCCGCTGCCGGTGGTGGTGGTGTTGCACGGCGGCGGCGGCAGCGCCGAGAGCGCCGCCAAGATGACCGGCTTCGACGCCGAGGCGGACAAGGACGGCTTCATCGTGGTCTATCCGGAAGGCACCGATCGCGGCCATCCCATCCTGAGCCTGTTCGGCAAGCCCGGCTTCCTAACCTGGAACGCCGGCAGCTGTTGCGGCTATGCCCAGGAGAACAACATCGATGACGTGGGTTTCATCCGCGCGGTGGTGCAGGCGGTGGTGAAGGACGATGGCGCGGATCCCAAGCGCATCTACGCCACCGGCATCTCCAACGGCGGCATGATGGCCTACCGCCTGGCTTGCGAGGCCAGCGACATCTTCACCGCCATAGCGCCGGTATCCGCGGTGCAGGAAGTGCAGGCCTGCAAACCCACCCAGGTGGTGTCGGTGTTCCACATCCACGGTGCCGACGATCAGAACGTGCCCATCGCCGGCGGCGTGGGCAAGAAGGCCCATGAGAAGGAAGTGCGTGCACCGGTGCAGGACAGCATCGACTTCTGGGTGAAACAGGATGAATGCTCGGTGACCTTGCACTCCAAGGAACCAGATGTGGACATGAGCAACTACGGCGGCTGCAAGGACGGCAGCGAGGTGAGCTACTTCGTGATCCTCGACGGCGGCCATGCCTGGCCGGGCGGCCAGCGGATAGCGAGCTTCTTGGATAAGCCGAGTCAGGCGCTCGACGCGACTTCCGAGATCTGGCGCTTCCTAAAAGAACACTCCAAACCCTGAAAAAGCCGCTGCGCTCGTAGCTACGCGTCTCGTCAGCTCGTCAGTTATCCCGCGGGTTGTAGACGAAGGCGATGAAGAGGGTCGGGCTGCCGGAGCGGTCCACGATGGGGCTGTTGTGTATCGCACTGCCGAAGCGCTGGTAGCTGATGTCGCCGCGGAACTGCCAGTGCTCGCTGATGGCCGTGCCCACGCCGAAACTCACGTAAGGGCTGGCGGCGCTGCCGGGTGAATAGGCAGGCCGTTGCGGCAGGAGCGCTTCCGCCGGGCTCACGCCGTAGTAGTAATTCGTCAGGTTCGAATCCGCCCAGCGCAGGCCTATACCGGGGCTCAAGCTCCAGCCGCCTGCGTGGAATGAGAAGCGATAACCCAGGTTAGCGCTGGTACCGTCGTTGCGGCCCAGGAGGTCGTGGGACAGACCCATGTTGAGGTGGCCCCAGTCGCCGAAGGTCTCCAGCTCGGCACCGCCAGCCAGGGACCACTGCCGGGACTGGATGCCGGCGAGCTGCGGTGAGTCGCTGGCGCTGAGGCGGTTCAGGGTGGGCTCTACCACCAAGGCCAGGCGGTAGTGCTCGCCGTTGCTGAGGAGGTAGCCGCCGCTGATGCCCGCGAAGAAGAAGCGTCCGTAGTGATAGAAGACC
Organism: Gammaproteobacteria bacterium; assembly: GCA_036502565.1. Classification (GTDB taxonomy): domain Bacteria; phylum Pseudomonadota; class Gammaproteobacteria; order Natronospirales; family REEB76; genus DASUBN01. Next base: position 3,428 of record DASXYJ010000101.1, on the reverse strand, counting down.
AGCGGCAGGGGTGTGATCTGGCGCGAATAACCCAGGTAACCGGGGTTGGTCACCGCCACTCCTGCGCCCAGTATCCAGCCGGCCCCCGCGTCCGTAGCGGCGGCTTTGGCGAGCTGCTCCTGGGGTTCTTCATCGTCGGCCCAGACGGAAGAAGCGGACAACAACAATAGGCACAGGAACAGGGGACGTAGGCGCATGGCTTCTCTCCAGTTCAGTGCAGCGGATTGTCGAGTACGTAACGTACGACCTCGACGTCCGGGTATCGTTCCACCAGGTCGTGGGCGTTCACCACCGCATCGTAGCGCATCCCGATCTTCTGCATCACGCGTATGGAGGCGAGGTTCGGCACGTCGGCGACGGCCACGATGCGTTTCAGGCGCATGACACGGAAGGCGTGGTCCTTGAGTGCCGTGGCAGTCTCCGTGGCGTAACCGCTGTTCCAGTGCTCCTTCCAGACCGACCAGGCGAGTTCGTAGTCACCGGAGAGATCCTGGGGCTGGATGCCGGCGCCGCCGATCACGGCCTGGGTCGCCTTCAGCACCACCGCGCCCACGCAGCAGCCGAGCTCCGCCAGGAAGCGGCGCTGGCGCTCGAAGTAGCCTTCCACCTTGGTCTCGTCCCAGGCCTTGCCGCTGTTGATGTACTGCATCATGTCCGCGTCCTGCACGAACTTCTGCATGAACACGGGCCGGTCCTCCGGCCGCCAGGGGCGGACGAAGAGGCGCGGGCTCTCCACTTCGAAGCGTTGGCTCACAGCACGATGGGTTCAGGTTCCAGCATCACGCCGAAACGCGCGTTCACCGCCTCGCGGATGCGCGAGGCCAGGGCCCACACCTGGGCACCGCTGGCATGCCCTAAGTTGATGAGCACCAGGGAGTGCTTGTCGGACACGGCGGCGTCGCCGTCGCGCACACCCTTGAAGCCGCAGGTCTCGATGAGCCAGGCGGCGGAGACCTTCACGCCGCCGTCGGCGGCGGGCCAGTGGGGGAGCTTCGGGTGCGCGGCGACCAGCGCCTGGGCCCGCTCCGCCGACAGGATGGGGTTCTTGAAGAAGCTGCCAGCATTTCCGGTGATGGCGGGGTCCGGCAGCTTGCGGCGGCGCAGCACCTCCACCGCCTGGGCCACGTCCCTGGGCTGGGGCTGCTTCACGCCCATGACTTCCAGTTCCTGGCGCACGCCGGCGTAGTCGAGCTTCAGATGATGGCGGCGGGGCAGGGCGAAATCCACGGCGGTGACGATGAAGCGCTCGGGCTCGCGCTTGAAGATGGAATCCCGATAGGCGAAGGCGCAGGCGGCGTTGTCGAGCTGGACGAACTCGTCCTGCTTGCGGTCCCAGCACTCCACCATGGCGACGAACTCGCCCACCTCGGCGCCATAAGCGCCGATGTTCTGGATGGGCGCCGCACCCACGGTGCCGGGGATCAGCGCCAGGTTCTCGAGCCCCGCCAGGTCATGGTCCAGGCTCCAGTGCACGAAGTCGTGCCAGCGCTCGCCCGCCGCCACCCGTACCCGCGCGATCTCGCCGCCGCCCAGCATCTGGATACCGCTGGTGGCCATGTGCAGTACCAGGCCGGGGTAGTCCTTGGTGAGCAGCAGGTTGCTGCCTTCGCCCAGCACCAGCAGCGGCATGCTCTTGAGCTCCCGCCGCTGCAGGAGTTCCGGGAGGCCCGCGGCATCGCGCAATTCGGTGTAGCGATGTGCCCGAGCCGGCACCCTGAAGGTGTTGCGGTGATCCAGCGGTGCGTCGCGCAGCAGGAAGCAGGTGACGGAGGCGGGTTCCGATTCCATCAACGCAGGATCAACCGGGCAGTGATGGCGAAGAGCGCGAAGCGCACCAACCATCCCAGCAGCGCCGCCACGGTGTTGAGGAAGTGGATCTTGATGAAGGCGCCCTGGGTCAGCAGCAGCGGCACCGGTGCGGCCAGCCACAGGCCGCCGGCGAGCAGGAACACCTGGTTGTCGGCGGCGACGCCGAGCCGCACCGCGAGCCAGAGGAAGACCCCGGCGCTCAACACGCCGGTGAGGGTGGACCAGGCGACCGCCAGGCTCTCACCGCGTTTGTTGCCTTGATGGCGCCAGACCTCGGGGTAGGCGAGGTACTTGTCATGGAACAGCACGCCCATGAAGTACCAGTCGCTAAAGGAGGTGGCCGCGGATGCCACCGCCAGCGCGAGCACGTAACGCCATGGATCCATCACGCCCCCTTTCCCAACCAGCCTCCTGCGATCCCCAGCATACTCCCGTCCCCGTTCAGTAGAGCACCCGGAAGCGCAGCGTATGCGGGATGCGACGGATATCGTCCAGCAGACCGTCGGAGTAGTTGCCCTCGATGTCGGTGATCACGTAGCCGATCCGCTCATGGGTCTTGAGGTACTGCCCGGTGATGTTGGCGCCGTGGGTCGCCAGGGCCTGGTTGATGCGCGCCAGGATACCGGGCACGTTCTCGTGCAGGTGGATGAGCCGGTGCGCCTGGGCCTGGGGCGGCAGGCGGATGGCCGGGAAGTTCACGCTGTTCTCGGTGCTGCCGGTGTTGATGTAGTCGATGATGCGGTGGCCGACGAAGCGGCCGATGTCCTGCTGAGCCTCGAGGGTGCTGCCGCCCACGTGCGGCGTGAGGATGGCCTCCGGTACATCCCGCAAGGGATGATCGAAGCGCTCGCCGTTTGCACTGGGCTCCTCCGGGAACACGTCCACCGCGGCGCCGGCCAGATGTCCCGAGCGCAGGTGGCTGCGCAGTGCGTGCAGGTCCACCACGTGGCCGCGTGAGAGGTTCAGGAACACCGCGCCTTCCTTCATGAGCGTCAGCTCGCGGTTGCCGATGAGCTGGGTGTTCTCCTTGCGGCCGTCCACGTGCACCGTCACGGCGTCGCTCTCGCGCAGCAGTTCGTCCAGGCTGGCGCAGCGCTGGGCGGTGCCGAGGGTGAGCTTCTCCGCCACGTCGTAGAAGCAGACCTGCATGCCGAGCGATTCCGCCAACACCGAGAGTTGCATGCCGATGTTGCCGTAGCCGACTATCCCCAGGCGTTTGCCGCGCACTTCGTGGGCGCCCTCGGCGCTCTTGTCCCAGACGCCCTGGTCCATGAGCCGCATCTTGGCGGGGATGCCGCGCAGCAGCATGATGAGTTCCGCCAGCGCCAGCTCCACCACCGAGCGGGTATTGCTGAACGGCGCGTTGAACACCGCGATGCCGCGCCGCTCGCAGGCTTGCAGGTCGATCTGGTTGGTGCCGATGCAGAAGGCGCCCACCGCCAGCAGGCGCCGCGCTTCCGCCAGCACCGACTCGTCCACCTGGGTCTTGGAGCGTATCCCCAGGATGGAGACGTCCTGCAGGCGCCGCGCCAGTTCCTCGCGCGGCGGGCTGCCCTTGAAGGTCTCCACCGAGTAACCCTCGCGCTCGAAGGCGGCCACCGCTTCCGGATGGATGTTCT
>DASXYJ010000100.1:0-5213 GCA_036502565.1 Gammaproteobacteria bacterium | reverse complement strand
GGGTCCAGCTGCAGCTGCCGGCGCACTCGACGCTCCCCAGGCTCGCCAGGTTCAGGGTGCTGAGGTCGCCTCCCCGGGCGGGATCGGCCGCGGAAAAGCGGGTGCCGCTCTCATCCATGATGAGGCCGCTGCGCTCTGCCGCATCCACGTCGATACGGCCCGCACCACGCACCTGTGGCGACGGCAGCGTGGTGCCGGGGATGCAGTTCTTCCCGAGGTCCAGGCTGGCACACTGGTCGGAGATGCCCGGGCTGCTGCCGTCGGCTCCGGTGACTGATGTCAGCATCAACGCGGACTTGATCTCCGCCGGGGTCCAGGACGGGTGCGCCTGCTTCAGCAGCGCTCCGGCACCGCTGTCATGGGGAGTGGCCATGGAGGTGCCGTCGAAGAAGTCATAGCTCTCGGGCTGGATGCTGGCACAGCTGGTGCAGCCATCGGCGAAGCCGGGATCGCCCACGGCCGCCAGCACGCTGACGCCCGGCGCCGACATGTCAGGTTTTATCACCGCATCGAAGTCGCTGTCGTTGGGTCCACGGGAACTGAAGCCCGCCACCTGGTCCGCGGTGGCGCGATCGATGCTGAGCGTGGCGCCGCTGATATCGGCCGAAGGCGGGGTGGCGCTGCCGGCGCTGGCGCTGAGCCAGGCCCGCAGCTTGTTGCCATCGGTCTTGTCCAGCAAGGTAGTGGGGATCACATAGGGCTCCGCCACCATGTCCTGGCTGCTGGTGGCGGTGCTGGCGATCACCATGCCCGCCGCGCCGCCCTTCATCACGTTGTAGGCCTTGTCCACCAGCGGAGTGGTGCCGCGGTCGCAGACCACGATCTCGGTGGCGGTAAAAGTGCCCCCGGGGAACGGGTAGAAGCACTGCTTGGCATTGGCTGACGCGCCCTGCGTGGGAGGGCATCCTTCGGCTGACGGCTCGTTAGGACAGTTGCTCTTCACGGGGTCGGAGAAATCCCCCGAATACACCAGTGGTTGGGGGCCGAAGCCGGCCGTGACGCCGACACCGACCATGTTTGCCCCCGGTTGGGTGGCAGCATCGCCGCCGCTGAAACCTTCCAGCTTGTTGCTGCTGAAGGCGCCGTCATGGGTGGCGGCCGCCATGGTGGCGATCCAGGGACCGAGGTGCTGCACCTGATACTGGGGTGATTGGGTGGGATCGGGCGCGATGGCGTTCGACGGCCCGCCGTTGCCGCCGGCGGCGGACACATAGATGCCGGCTTCCACGGCATTCAGGAACGCCGAGTCCACCGTATCGTCGTAAGGCGAGCCATTGCTTCCGCCGATGGAGAAGTTCAGCACCATGCCCTTGAAGTGGCTGCCCCACCTGGTCTTCAGGGTGGCCTGGTCCTGGATGGCCTGTTCCACCGCCGCCACGCTCTTGTCCTGGCTGCAGAGTACCGGAGACGGCGCGCAGACATCGTAGGCGATGACGCTGGCGTGGGGCGCCACACCCGAGAGGGACGTGGCGTTGCCGAGCACCGTCACGCTCACGAAATCGCCCACCACGGTGCTGGCGGTGTGGGAGCCGTGACCTTCCGAATCTTCCGGCGAGTTGGGGTCGCTGCTGGCGTCCTGGGTGTAGGTGTAGGCGCCGATGAGCTTATCGTTGCAAGCGAAGAACGCCGGCTTCTTGTGGTGCTGGGAGGCGTTGCCGGCATCGCAGACGCCGAAGAACTTGCCGCCGGTGTTCACCGCCGCGTAGCCATCCAGAGGGCCTGTGGCATCGAAGGACGAGTTGGCATGGTTGATGCCGGTGTCGAGGTCGGCCAGCACCATGCCCTCGCCTTCGTTGTCGGTGCCGTTGCTGGGCAGCTGCCAAACCGTGGGCGATCCGATCCAGACCCGGCTGGCGGTGGTGTCGCTGGCAGCGGCCGGCGCCGCTACCACGGGCGCGAAGGTCTGCACCGGCGTCACCGCCGCCACGCCCGGCAGGGATGCGAGCCTCTGTGCTTCGGCGGGGGTGAGCCGCACGGACATGCCGTCGAAAGCGTAGTGATAGCGGAAGCGGACATCGAGGGCGTGGCCCAGCAGCTGGGCGCCGGTCTGGAGCACCGAGGATTGGCGCTCGTCCAGGTAGGCGACGTAGCTCGCGGCAGCCTGCACGTCGAGCATGGTCTGGCCCCGCATACGTGCGTTGGTGGCGGCATAGCCCGGCACGCCGCCCCGATAAGCGGCAGCCGGCGCGTCCTTCAGGCGCACGAAGTAGTAGGCGCTGCCGTCGGCGGAGACGGCCTGTTGCACCAGCGCATGGTGCGCGAGATGCGGCCGGGTATCCTGGCTCGCCGCTTGCGCGGGCACCATCGGGAGGGAGACACAGAGCACCGCGAGAGCGGCGAAGCTAAGACCACGCATCGGACAAAACCCCTTTGTAAGACGACATATCCCGAGGCAGGACCGCGCAGCGGCCCTGCCGGATAATTAGACACGCCGGTTAAAAAACAATCAAGGAAGCCGCCGGGAATACGCTGGAAACCTTCCCGGTTAGTCGCCGACTAATCGCCTACGCGGATGATTTTCAGGCTATTGGTGCCTCCGGTGATGCCGGAGAACTCACCCTTGGTGCAGATCACGTAGTCCCCGTTGATGACGATGCGCTGGCGCTTGAGCTCGTCGGCGGCATCCTTCAGCACGTGGTCCGGATCGGGATGCATCACGTCGAAGGCCACCGGATACACGCCTCGGCACAGGGTGACGCGGCGGCGCGTGGTCTCATGGCGCGTCATGGCGTAGATGGGGATGCCGGAACTGATGCGCGACATCCACAACGCGGTGGAACCGGATTCGGTGAGGGCGATGATGGCCTTCACGTCCATGTGGTTGGCGGTGTACATCACCGCCATGGCGATCGCCTCGTCCACGCTCTTGAAATGCTTCATCACCCGCGGGCCGGAACGCTGGTTGAGGCGGTGCTTCTCGGCGCCGATGCAGACCCGCGCCATGGCTTCCACGGTCTTCACCGGGTACTTGCCGGTGGCGGTCTCGCCGGAGAGCATCACCGCGTCGGTGCCGTCCATGACGGCGTTGGCCACGTCCAGCACCTCGGCGCGGGTCGGCACCGGGCTGTGGATCATGGACTCCATCATCTGGGTAGCGGTGATCACGGTGCGGTTCAGGTCGCGGGCACGGTGCACGATGTGCTTCTGCACGCCGGGCAGCTCGGCATCGCCGATCTCCACCGCCAGGTCGCCGCGGGCGATCATCACCGCGTCGGAGGCGAGGATGATGGCGTCCAGGTTCTTGATGGCCTCGGAGCGCTCGATCTTGGCCACGATGCCGGCACGGCTGCCGGCGGCGTTGAGCAGGATGCGGGTCTGCTCGATGTCGGAGGCGTCGCGGGGGAAGGATACCGCCAGGTAGTCGACGCCGAGCTTGGCGGCGAGGCGGATGTCCTCGTGATCCTTGGGGGTGAGCGCGCCGGCGGAAAGGCCGCCGCCCTGGCGGTTGATGCCCTTGTGGTTGGACACCTCGCCGCCGTTCACCACGATGCAGACGATGCGTGGGCCGATGACCTCCACCACGCCCATGGATATCTCGCCGTCGCCCAGCACCAGCACGTCGCCGGGCTTCACGTCCTTGGGCAGGTCCTTGTAGGTGAGGCCCACCTGGTTCTCGTCGCCATCGTCGTCGCCCAGCGAGGAGTCGAAGACGAAACGCTGGCCGTCCTTGAGGATGACCTTCTTGGTCTTGAACTTCTCGATGCGGATCTTGGGGCCCTGCAGGTCGCCCAGCACCCCCACGTCCTTGCCGACGGTGGCGGCGGCCTGGCGCACCAGCTCCAGGCGGCGCTGGTGCTCGGCAGGTTCACCGTGGGAGAAGTTGAGGCGCACCACGTCCACGCCGGCGCGGACGATGGCTTCCATGGTCTCGGGGGTGTCGGTGGCGGGGCCGAGGGTCGCGACTATTTTTGTTCTGCGTGGCATAGCGTCAATTATGCCCCTTCGGCCGCCCGCAGGCTAATTACGCCTGCTTGCGCTTCGCTGCGGCTCTTTCTTCCAACATCGCGACTGCGGGAAGCGTCTTGCCTTCCAGGAATTCCAGGAACGCGCCGCCGCCGGTGGATACGTAGGAGATGCGGTCCGCCACGCCGTACTTGTCCAGCGCGGCCAGGGTGTCGCCGCCGCCGGCGATGGAGAAGGCCTTGCTGGAGGCGATGGCTTCCGCCAGCACCCGGGTGCCCTCGCCGAACTGGTCGAACTCGAACACGCCCACCGGGCCGTTCCAGACGATGGTGCCGGCTTTCTTCAGCAGCTCCGCGTACATGGCGGCGGTGTCGGGACCGATATCCAGGATCATCTCGTCGGCGCCCACCGCGTCCACCTTGCGCACGTCGGCTTCCGCGTTGGCGTCGAAAGCGGTGGCGGTGACCACGTCTACCGGCAGCGGGATCTCGCCGCCGCGGCCCTTGGCCGCGTTGGTCAGGCGCTTGGCCTCCGGCACCAAGTCCGCTTCATAGAGGGACTTGCCGACCTTGTGGCCTTCCGCGGCGATGAAGGTGTTGGCGATGCCGCCACCCACGATCAATTGATCCACTACCTTGGTGAGGGACTCCAGCACGGTGAGCTTCGTCGAGACCTTGGAACCGGCCACGATGGCCACCAGCGGCCGGGCCGGGTTGGCCAGCGCGCGACCCAGCGCCTCCAGCTCACCCGCCAGCAGGGGGCCGGCACAGGCCACGGGCGCGTACTTGCCCACGCCGTGGGTGGAGGCTTCCGCGCGGTGCGCGGTGCCGAAGGCATCCATCACGTAGATGTCGCAGAGCGCGGCCATCTTGCGCGACAGCGCCTCGTCGTCCTTCTTCTCGCCCTTGAGGAAACGCACGTTCTCGCAGAGCACGGCGCTGCCGGGCGCCACGTCCACGCCGTCGATCCAGTCCTTCACCAGGGGCACTTTCACGCCCAGGAGGCTCGTGAGTTTCTCCGCCACGGGGGCCAGCGAGAGCGCGGGATCGTACTCCCCTTCCTTGGGACGGCCGAGATGGGACACCAGCATCACGCAGGCGCCGGCCTGGATGGCCATCTGCACGGTGGGGAGCGCGGCGCGGATGCGCGCATCGCTGGTCACCTTGCCATCGGCCACGGGCACGTTGAGGTCTTCACGGATCAGGACCCGCTTACCTTTCAGATCCAGGTCCGCCATCTTCAATATATTCACGCCGCGTATCCTTGCAGAACTCTATTGCAATGCCGTGAAAGCGAAGTCTTACTTCGCG
>DASXYJ010000099.1:0-3440 GCA_036502565.1 Gammaproteobacteria bacterium | reverse complement strand
GTGCAATTCATGATGGGTATCGGCATCTTCATGATGATGCTGAGCGGCCACCTCACGTTCTCCGCGTTCAAGAAGCTCAAGCGCGCCGTGGCCGCCGACGACGAGGCCTTGGCGGCCAAGTCCATGCGCCAGATCCGGCTCATCACCGACGTGAACCTGATATTGGGCCTGCTCGTGGTGATCGTGATCATGGCGGGCGCCTACGTCAGCAGTGATTGACGTGAACATCGCCCGCATCTGGGCCTGCGCGGCCCTGCTGTCCCTCTCCTGCGCCGCCGCAGCAGACAAGGCTCCAGCTTCCCTCACGCGCCTCGACGGTTCCCATATCAGCCTCACCGAGGCGGATGCCTTCGCCCGCAAGACCCTCACCGAGGCCCACGTCACGGGCACGCAACTGGCGGTGGTGCAGGACGGCAGGCTCGCCTGGAGCGCCGCCTACGGCCTGCGCGGCCGGGATCCGGACCTACCCATGGATACCGTCACCACCACCTGGGGCGCCTCCATCACCAAGGCCGTGTTCGCCACCTACGTCATGCAGCTGGTGGAACAGGGAAAGTTCGACCTGGACAAGCCGGTGGCGGCACAGCTGCCCCAGCCCCTGGATCACTATCCGGACTATAAGGACAAGGCCTCGGAACTGGTGAAGGACCCGCGTTGGGCCAAGGTCACGCCGCGCATGCTGCTCTCCCACAGCTCCGGCCTCGCCAACTTCACCTTCCTGGAACCGGACCACAAGCTGCACCTGCACTTCGCACCGGGCAGCGACTTCAAGTATTCCGGTGATGGCATCAACCTGGTGCAGTTCCTGGTGGAACAGCAGCAGGGCAGACCCCTCGACCAGCTCATGCAGGATGCGCTATTCACTCCGTTCGGCATGAGCCGTACGGGACTCATCTATCGCCCGGAATTCGCCGCCGACGTGGCGGACCGCTTCGATGTCCAGGGCAAGTTCATCACCAATACCCGCCGTGCCCAGCCCCGCGGCGCCGGCTCCATGACCACCAGCGCGGAAGACCTGGCCCGCTTCGACCTGGCGCTCATGGATGGCAAGCTGCTGAAGGATCGGACTCGTGCCGAGATGTTCAGACCTGTGCTGATGCTGCACGCCCTGCATCAGTTCCCCATGCCCGCGGACCAGGGCAGCGGCAAGGAAGCGGATGCAGTGGGACTGGCTTACGGCGTCGGCTGGGGGCTGCTCACCCGCACGCCCTACGGGCCCGCCTACTTCAAGGAAGGCCACGGCGACGGCGCCGAGAACTTCGACATCTGCTTCCCACAGCGCGGCACTTGCATGGTGCTGCTCACCAACAGCGATAACGGCGAACTGGCGTTCCGGCCGTTGTTGGAGAAGATCATCGGAGATGACGTCACGCCCTGGGAGTGGGAGTGCTATACGCCCGACTGCATCGCCGCGTCGCGCCAGTTCCAGTAACTCAAAAGTTGCTGCGCTCGGCAGGGCGTTGTTGGGCTTCGGTCTCGCAGTCGGTCATGCACAGAAGAGTGCGCTCCCGCCTGCTCGCCTCGCCCGCCTAGCCCCGCCTTCGCTCGCGACGCGTTTGAGCGTTCATTTCTTTACAGGGCTATTAGTAGCAATAGGGATATCGACATAGCTGTCGCCGTAGAGCCTGATCTGCAAGGGCTCTCCGGCATCGGCGATGCTCTCGTAGTTCACGTCCTTGCCGGTGCCGTAGTTGATCTGGGTCCCCTGCCCCTTCAGCACGTAGAACAGGATCACCAGCCGGCTGCCCTTCTGGAACACGCGGCTGGTGAGCCGCTCGCTCTTGAAGTCCAGCGCCGCCTTCTTTCCCGGCGTCAGCAGCTTGCGCTGGCTGCGATCCTGCAGGTAGCTCGCACGTGCCATGCGGTAGGTCAGGTCCACGTAGTCGCCCGTGGGGGTCAACTCGTAGAGCTCCACCACGAAGTCCATGTCCTTCTTGTTGGTCAGGACATCCAGGTGCCCCGAGAAGAGCCCGCTCACCTCGGTGTCCTGTTTCAGGGGGTCGCTCACATACTCGACGCCGTTCCAGGTGTCGATGTTGTGGTCCACGATGCCGCCGCCGGTGGGCGGCGTGCGATCCGCGTCGCTGCGATCCTTCAGGTCCACCGTGAGCACGGCCGCATCAGACCCGGGGCTCTTCGCGTCCGTGAGGAGCTGGGTCTTGGCCGAACCGACGGGGGTCAGGAAGTAACGCAGGCTGCCATCGCTCATGGCATCGAAGCTGGGCGCGTGCTTCCAGAGGTTGGCGCCCATCACCTCGTAGTTCACCTTGTCCTGCAGGACCGCCGGCTTCGGGCCGCCCTTGAACACGTAATCGAACCACTGGTAGCGCAGTTCGCCCATGTCTATCTGCGCCGCCGGATCCAGCCTGAAGCCGTACTCGTCCGTGGTGTCGCTCAGGAAACCCTTGGTACCGAACTGACCGACGAAATGATCGTAGGGTCCGATCACCAGATAGTCCTCGGCCTTGGGGTTGTACTTATGGTGTTGCGTGAAGTAGTAGCTCACGGCTCCCTGGCCGCCGTAGAAATAGCCGCCGGTGGTGAGCACCGGGATGTCTATCTTCGCGAAGTCCTGCTGATAGGGGATCAGGCTCTGCCAGTAGGCATCGTAGGCCGGATGTTGCAGCCAGCGCTGGAACACGGGGTTCGGCTTGCCATCGATCTTGTCCAGGTCCCGGTAAGGCCGGCCGCTCACGTACCAGTCGTGATAGAGCTTGTTCCAATGGTCATTGTCGTTATAGAAGTCATCATCCAGATACTTGTTGTCGGTGACATAGAAGGGCCAGGGATAGACGAAGCTCTCCACCACGTTGCCTTCCATGGGCACGTCGAGGCCCGGCGCCGCGGTCACCGCCGGCATCAGTGCCTTCAAGGCCTTGGGCAGGTGCTTGGCGGCGGCCCACTGGGCGAAGCCGTTGTAGCTGCCGCCGAACATGCCCACGCGGCCGTCGCTCCAGGACTGCTGGCTGATCCACTCGATGAGCGCATCGGCATCTGCACCATCGTGCTCATAAGGCACCACCGGCCCGGGGCTGCAGGCCTTGCCGCGGCTCAAGCCGATCACGCCCACGTAGCCGTTGGAGGCCGAGCGGCGGGCTTCGTCGAACATACCCTTTATGCTGCCGGGCTCCGGCGAGTCCGCATAGATTGAGAACTCCAGCAGCGACGGCAGCTTCGCCGTGCCGCGCGGACGCACCACGGTGGCGCATACCGATGCGCCGTCGCCGGTCTTAACCTGGAAGTCGTTGGAGATGATGTAGCGGCGATGGTCGTCTTCCGCTATCAACGACGGCAGCGAAGGCCTCATGCGATCGTAGCTGTACACCACCTGATAGGCATGCACCAGGCTTAAGGCTTCGTCCAGGGTGAGCGCGCTCTTGCCCTTCAGGGCGCCTAAGTTCCGACGCAATACGGCGCGCATGCCGCCCGCTCCGGTATCG
>DASXYJ010000098.1:0-5767 GCA_036502565.1 Gammaproteobacteria bacterium | reverse complement strand
CATGTACGGGAAGCCCATCCCCTGGAACAAGAAGGTCATCAGCACCAGCCTGCCCATCGACGAGACCGACGACATCCGCCCGGGCTTGGGCCAGAGCGGCGTCGCCAACCTCAAGCGTTTCGTGAGCGATGGCGGCCTCTTGGTCACCGCCCAAGACACCGCCAAGTTCGCCATCGACGTGGGCCTCGCCCCCGGCGTCAGCGTGACGCCGACCCACGACCTCAAGGTGGTGGGCAGCATCCTCAAGACCTACACCGTGGACAGCACCAGCCCCGTGGCCTATGGCTACGGCTCCAGCCTCTCCATCTACAGCGCCGACGGCGAGAGCTTCAACGTCAGCGACCAGGTGGGCGGCGACTACGGCCTCACCAGCGTCAACGACTACCAGCGCGTCACCGGTCGCGGCGGCCCGGACGAGGACGATTCACCGGAAGGCCGTCCCTTCCAGGCTCCGCCCGCGCTGCCCTCGCCCAAGCCCTGGGAACCCATTCCGCTCAACGAAGACCAGGCCCGCAACAACTACTTCCTCATCCCGCAGGCGGACCGCCCGCGCGTGATCCTGCGCTTCGGCGATGCGGGCGAACTCCTGGTATCGGGCCTGCTGCAATCCGGCCAGGAGATGGCGGATCACGCCGCGGTGGTGGATGCGGTCTACGGCAAGGGCCACGTGCTGCTGTTCGCCGGCAATCCCATCTACCGCGCCTATACCATCGGCACCTATCCGCTGGTGTTCAACGCCGTGATGAACTATGACCACCTGGATACCGGCCGGAGCGACAAGTGATACGTACAGCGACGCTCGCGCTGCTGGCCCTGGCGACGAGCCTCGTCGCCTGCGGTTCCCAACCCACGGTGCAGGATATGGATGCGCCCAAGGCTCACTTCGACCCGGCCAAGGATCCCTACTGGGAGGACCCGCGCTGGGCCAGGCAGCTGCTGGATGCCGTCCAGTCCGTGGTGCGCGACCCCGTGGGCCCCGAGGACCAGTCCGCTCCCGACCTGCACGGCGTGGTCAGGTTCACCTATGCCGACGGCAACATCCAGTATCCCGAGGTCATCCAGAGTACTGGCAAGCCGGACATGGATGAACTCATGCTCCGGCAGGTGGCCTCTGCCAAGGCGCCGCTAGCCGAGGGCATCGGCTCCGACGCGCCGCATGTGTTCGTGCTGGATCTGGACATGCCCACGCCCTACGAGTCACTCGAGTACAGCGTGTTCGACGCGATCGACCGTGCCAGGGTCTACCCCAAGAACGCCATACTCTCCGGAGCGACGGGGACCACCGTGGTGGGCTTCGATTACCTGGATGGCAAGGCCAGCAACATCACCAGGACCAAATCCAGCGGCGATAAGGACTTGGACAAGGCATCCCTGGATGCAGTGACGAAAGCCGCCTTGCCCCCGGCGCCGTCGGTCTACGCAGGCAAGACCCTGCACATGGAATCGTCGTTCTGCTATTCCCTCAATGGCCCCGGCAAGTGCCCTGTCAGGAAAGGTTCCATCCTGGTGTATGGCACCCGGATACGGCGCTCAGGTTTCTGAACAGGCGGCCCAAATTCTCAGGGACGCTCTCCGCCCTCCGGGCCATAGAAGATCACCCAGGTCGCGAAGTCCGCGCTGAACTCCTCGAAGCGGTGCTCGGCGTGGGCCGGCACGAACAGCACCTCGCCCGCCTCGAAGGGCCGGCGCTCCCCGCCGTTCAGGAACACGCCCTTCCCTGAGATCACCACGTACACCTCGTCCCGGGTATGGGGCTTCTGGCGGTCCACGCCTGTCGGCTTGTAGATCTCGATACTCAGCGAGCCGTGCTTGAACAGCTCCACGAAGGTCTTGTTCTTCAACGTCGCGAGCGCCGCTCCGGCAGCCTCCGGTGTGAGCCGCTCCTTCATGCCTCGGCCCCCAGCATCCACTCCACCGCCGCCCTGGCATGCAGCTCGGTGGTATCCAGGAGCGGCACCGCGCTGCGGCCCGGGTCGGCGATCAAGGTGAACTCAGTGCAGGCCAGGGCCGCGCTCCTGGCGCCGGCATGGGCCAGGCGGTCCACCACTTCATAGAAGGTCCGCTTCGAATCCGCGTCCACTATGCCCCGGCATAGTTCTTCATAGATGATGCGGTGCAATTCCAGCCTATCCGTTTCTTCCGGCACCAGCACCCTGAGGCCATGAGCCTCCAGGCCGCGCCGGTAGAAATCCTTCTCCATGGTGAAGCGCGTACCCAAGAGCGCCACGCTATCCACCCCGGCGTCCAGGGCCGCGGCCGCGGTGGCCTCGGCGATGTGCAGGATGGGGATGGAGACCGCTTCGCCGATCTCTTCCGCCAGCAGGTGCATGGTGTTGGCGCAGATCACCAGGCCCTCGGCGCCGCCCTGTTCCAGGCGCCGGGCGATGTCCACGAAGATGCGGCCGCAGGCGGCCCAGTCATCCTTGTGCTGGAGATGCTGGATCTCGTCGAAATCCACGCTGTACATCAGCATCTTGGCTGAATGTAGCCCACCCAGGCGCTGCGCCACCAGTTGGTTGATGCGCTGGTAGTAGTGGGCGGTGGATTCCCAGCTGATACCGCCGATCAAGCCGATGGTCTTCATCCAGCGCGCTCGAGTTCCGCCGCCAGGCGCTCGTATACGCCCGGGCCATGTCGCTCCATCTGCCGCTCCGGCGCTTTCACTTCCAGATATCTCCGATCCCTTGCGCCTGGGCCGCCGCGCCCACGGGCGCTGCGCCGTACATGTCCGTGAGCGTGCGCAGCAGATCGTAGTGGCTGAGCTTCTGGGTATAGGTTCCGGGCTTCACGTCTTGGCCCACCACGATGGTCATGATGCGGTTGTTATCGGCGCCATCGTCCTCGTCCCAGGTGACGACCAGCAGGCTGTGATGGCTCATGGCCCAGAATCGGTAAGCATCTAGTTTGGTCTTGAGCCAGCTGTCCGCCTGGGCGGGCGTGCCGTCGTGCATGTCGCTCGCCATGTTCGGCACCACGAACGAGACCGTTGGCAGCTTGGAATAATCGCTGGGGAAGTCGGTGAGCGGCCGGTTGTCGTCCGCCGGTACCGTGGTGAAATCGGGGATCGGGTTGTGCTTGCGCCGGTAGAGCTTGTCGTCGGAGGCGCAGCCGGTGAAGCCCACCGACGGCATGTTCTCCGAGTAGATCGCGAACGTCACCTTCTTGGCCGCCAGCGCATCCGCCAGGTTCGGCTTCTGGTAGGCGTGGGGGCAGGAATCGTCCGTCACGCCCTGGGTGTCGCCGGAGAACAGCGCTACGTAGTTGGGCTCGCTGGGATGGGTGATGGCGTAGTAGTTGGTGAACAGGGCGCCCTCGTTCGCCAAGCGGTTGATGTAGGGCACATCGGCGCCGGCTTGGATGCTCATCAGGGATTTGTTCTCCTCGATCACCACCACCACGTGTTGCGGGCGCGGCGGGTTGGCCGCGGCGGCAGCGAAGCTGAGGAAGGCGAGACCGGCACCGCACAGCCTGCGGCAGATGTTCATGGCGCTCATGGAGACTCCCGGTTTGCGATGCGCTCCGATTATAGGGGCTTCAGCGCAGCAGCTTGAAGGCGTGGTTCCAGCCCTGGGTGCGCAGACCGTATTCGACCCACAGGATGCACAGGGGTTCCAGCAGGCGCGCGCCCGCGATGCCGCCCGCATCCACCACGCCCCAGCCGAAGCTCTTGCAGAAGCCGCTCACCACCTGCTTCGCGGAGGCATCGTCGCCGCAGACGAACATGTCCGGCGGTCCGCCGGCGAACTTCGGCTCCACGAAATGCGCGTGACCCACGGTATTGAAGGCTTTCACCACCTTGGACTGGGGCAGCCAGCGCTGCACCTGCTCGCCGCCGGAATCCGTGTGTCCCAGGGCGAGGCGCGGCATCCTGCCGGTCTCGTAGATGAGCGGGTTGGTCACGTCCATCACCAGCTTGCCGGCCAGGCTCACCGGCGCGCCCGCGAGCTGCAGGGCGCTCTCGGTGCCGGACCAGAGCGTCGCCAGCACCGCGATGTCGGCGAAGCGGGCCGTATCCTCGAAGCTGCCGGCGGAGGCGTGTTTGCCCGCCTGCTCCACCCAGGGCTTGAGCTTGGCCGGGTCCCGGGACCCCAGTTTCACTTCATGCCCTAGTTTCAGGAAGCCCATCCCCAGCGCCTGCGCCACGCTGCCACTGCCCAAGATGCCGATCTGCATGTGCCCCTCCCTTCCTGAGGCCGGACTATAGCCCGCCTCGCGCTATTCCATACCCGGGGGCTGGCGCAGCAACCGCTCGATTCTCAAGGCTTTAAAGGGCCTTGTAATTTAATTAACCGTATGATTAACTTCACTTGTGAACACATCTCCACGAAAGCTCCCCGGCCGTCCACCCGCCAATCCCGACCAGACGGTCCGGCAGCAACTCCTGGCCGCCGCCCGGGGCCTCTTTGCCCAACAGGGCTACGACGGCGTCTCCATCCGCCAGGTGGCGGACGCAGCCGCCGTGAACCCGGCCATGATCCATTACTACTTCGGCAGCAAGCAGGGCCTCTACGAGGCCATGCTCACCGACACCTTCACCCCGCTCATCGAGCGCCTGAGCGCGGTGCTCACCGCCTCCGCCGACGACGCGGACGCCCTCGCCAACTTCTTCCAGCTCTACATGCATACCCTGGGCGCCAACCCCTGGATGCCGCCGCTCATCCTGCGGGAGGTGGTCGCGGAAGGCGGCCGCCTGCGCGGCTGGTTCATCCAGCAATTCGCCGCCAAGGGCGGCGGCATGCTCACCCGCCTCATCGAGCGTGAGCAGGCCGCGGGGCGCATCCGCGCCGACGCGGACCCGAGCCTCACCGCCCTCTCCATGGTGAGCCTCGCGGTGTTCCCTTTCGTCGCCATGCCCGTCACCCGCGAGGTGTTCGGCATGCGCGTCAAGACCGATTACTTGGACCGGCTGGTGGAACACACCCGCCGCGTGTTCCTGCAAGGAGTCGCCCCATGAAGTTCGGCACGCTCTTCATCGGCTGGATCGCCCTGGGACTGGTGGCCTGCGGCAACGACACTTCGCTGCCTCTCACCGGCACCCTGGAACGGGACCGCATCGATCTCGTCGCGGAAGCCCAGGAGCCCATCGTGCAGATCGCGGTGCACGAGGGCGACCGGGTGAAGGCCGGCGACCTCATCCTGCAGCTGGACACCTCCAACATCTCCACCCAGGTCACCCAGGCCCAGTCCGCCCGCGACCAGGCGGCAGCGAAGCTTCCCGGCGCGGATGCCACGTTCACCCGCGCGCAGAAGGATTTCGATCGCATCCAGCAGTTGGTCAAAGCCGGCACCCGTCCGGCCTCGGACTTGGACCAGGCCCGCGACGCCCTGGACAACGCCCGCTCCGCCCGCAACGCCGCCGCGGCGGTGCTGGCCCAGGCACAAGCCGCTCTCGACCAAGCCAAGATCGGCCTGGACCGCTTCAGCCTGCGCGCGCCCCGCGATGCCGTGGTGGATTCCCTGCCCTATCACCTGGGTGAGCGCCCGCCGGCCCGTGCCGTGGTGGCGACGCTCCTGGACAGCAGCGCAGCTTACGTGCAGGTCTACATCCCGGAACCCCTGCGCGTGAAAGCGGTGGTGGGAAGCCAGGCCAGCCTCAAGTTCGACGGCCTGGACAAGAGCTATACCGGCACCCTGCGCTACGTATCCCAGGACGCCAGCTTCACTCCCTACTATTCCCTCACGGAGCGGGACCGCAGCCGTCTCGCCTATCTCGCCAAGGTCTACCTGCAAGGCGACGTGGCCGCGCTGCCCAGCGGCGCACCCGTGA
>DASXYJ010000097.1:0-3167 GCA_036502565.1 Gammaproteobacteria bacterium | reverse complement strand
ATGGACGCCTTCAATTCCAGGACCGGCCCCTATCATGACGTGCTCGCCAAGCTGTCGCTGCCCCAATCGACTCACAAGGCGGTGCAGGACGCGCTGGCGTCGGTGTCTGCGCTGCAGCAGGTCCCCTGGACCGTCGTGATCCCCGATCCGCACGATCATTCGATCCTTCGGGAGCAGGGGTTGAAGACCAAGGCGCAGGTCGTGGTGTTCATCCGGCCGCGTCTCGAGTTGAATGACGATGCCGATGACCTATATATGGTGACTATGATCGATATCGAGACCTTGGATGCGACCGGGACTACGCTCAATCACTATGGCAACGTAGAGCTCAGCAGTGACATCGATGTGGATGACGATGCCCTGCCTCCGCTAGCCACATCGCTGCAATCGAATATGCAGAAAGAGGATGTGCGCGCGGCTCAACTCTTCGCCGACGATGGCGCGGCATTCAAGGCCCTATATGCCAAGCTCGTCCCGCAGGCACAGCAGCAGATCTACTACTACTTCACCGGCAACAACACGCCGCCGCCCGCGGCCGCGACGCATGCTCAGCCATAGAGGCAGACCACCGACGCAATTTGACCGATAGGCCGGAGTCGAGGCGCATAATCCGCCGATGCCCCGACAGACCGAATCCAAGCACGCCCGCATCTGGGTGCTGATCACCGCGATCCTGGGATCGAGCCTGGTGTTCCTGGAGGGTTCGGTGGTGGGCCTGGCGCTGCCATCGATGCAGAGCGACCTGCAGGCTCCATCCCTGCAACTGCAATGGGTGGTGAACGCCTACATGCTGATGCTGGGCGCGTTCATGCTCATCGGCGGCTCCCTCGGCGACCGTTTCGGCATGCGCCGCGTCTTCATCCTGGGGTCTCTCATCTTCTGTGTGGGCGCCACCGCCTGCGGCTTCGCGCCGAACTTGACGCTCCTGCTTACCGCGCGGGTGGTGCAGGGCGCCGGCGGCGCCTTGCTGGTGCCCGCCTGCCTCGCTCTCATCAGCCTGCATTACGCCGGCGCCGCGCGCGGTCGCGCCATCGGCATCTGGGCCGGCGCGTCCGCGCTTACCACCTCAGCGGGCCCGCTCCTGGGCGGCTGGCTGGTGGATGCCTTCGGCCGGCACTCGGTGTTCCTGCTGCTGGCGCCCTGGGCGCTCGTCGGCTTGGGCCTGGCCTGGTGGAAGGTGCCGAAGGACGGATCCACCACCAGCGCCGCCGATCTCGACTACGCCGGTGCCGCGCTCCTCGCCGCCTGCTTAGGCGCAGGGATCTATTCCCTCAGCGGCAGCGGCGGCACGCGCTGGGCGCTGGCGGCGGCCTCGCTCATCTGCGGCGCCGGGTTCTTCTGGCGCGAGGCCAAGGCCAAGGCGCCGATGCTGCCCCTGAAGCTGTTCCGCTCCTGGCCCTTCAGTGGCGCGAACCTCATGACGCTGCTGCTCTACGCCGCCATGAGCGGTGGGGTGTATTTCCTGCCCTTCGACTTCATGCAGGTGCAGGGGTACACGGCGCTGCAAGCGGGTATGGCCTTCCTGCCCTTCGCGGTCATCCTGGGGTTGGGTTCGGTCTTCGCCGCCTCGCTCATCCGCCGTTTCGATCCGCGCTGGGTGTTGAGTCTCGGACCCTGCGTGACGGCCGTAGGATTCCTGCTGCTGATGCTGCCGGGCCGGGACGCGAGCTACTTCACGGGTTTCCTGCCCGGTATCGTGGTGATGGGCATCGGCATGACCGTGAGCGTGACGCCGCTCACCACCGTGGTCATGCAGTCGCTGGACGCGCACCACGCTGGCATCGCCTCCGGCGTGAACAACACTGCCTCGCGTCTCGCGGGCGTGCTGGCGGTGGCGGGGATGACGGCGCTGGCGGTGGGGCTCTTCGCGCCCGCGCTGGCTCATGAGCTGCAGAGTGCCGGCATCCCGCAGGCGCTCGCGGCGCAACTGCAGGCGGGGGCGGGGAGGCTAGCAGAGCTCGCACCGCCGGCGGATACTTCGCCCGTGCTCAAGCAGGCGGTCCACGACGCCATCGGTCTGGCCTACGTGCGGACCTTCCGCTGGATCATGCTGGCTTGCGCGCTCCTGGCGGCGGCGGGTGGAGTGGTGGCTTGGCTCAGCTTAGGCCAGCATCCGGGACGGCACAGGCGATAGGCCGGGACCAGGGACGGACGTTTCGGCGCCAGGAATCAGTCCACCCGCTCGATGCATTTTTCCGAATCGCAGGCCGCGTCGTCTATATAAGGCCCCACCCGATGGTAGGCCAGGTCCGGAGGCTCGTAGAAACGCAGCGCTTCGGAGAGATGGGCTTCCCCTGCGACAGCCGGGTTCAGCCACAGGCCATAGAGCTCCTCCCTAAGCACCACCGGCGTCCGGTTATGGATGTAGGTGGAGGTGGGATTGATGGCGGTGCCGATGATGGCGAAGGTGTCGAGCCGGGTGGAGTAGTTGCGCGTCCAGAGGGCCGCCACACCCAAGAGGCCGCCCCCGGAACGGTGGTAGTAGCGCGGGTCGGTCCCCTGCCCCCGGTCCGGCCATTCGTACCAGCCGGAAAGCAGCGCGATGCAGCGGCTGTGCTTCGCCGCTTCATCGAACATCAGCGTGCCGAACACCACCTCAGCCCGCAGGTTCACCTGGGCGCGTGAAGGGTCCACCCATCTCGGCGCATAACCCCACTGCATCTTCTCGCTGCGCGGGTCGCCGTCCACCCAGCGCACCACGTAGGCGAACTGCTGCGGCGCGATGTTGTAACGCGGCTTGGCGTCTTCCGGAAGGACGATGTTGGGTGGGAGAGGCTTGCGGCGGATCTGCTCGGGGATGAAACTATAACGTGTGCACATTCACCAGACTTCTATGTCTGCGTGGCGGCGGCCCACGATGTGCGCCTGCTTCAAGGTCCACGCCGGCCTATTCTGCGCGCCGCGGTGTCGCAGCGAATCGGGCGAATCCCGCAGACGCTAGGGTGTTGACCCGAGCATGGGGTCTGAAAGGACCTCTGCGCTGCGCGGTTTCGTCAGGCGCGGGGCGATGGGCACCCCCTGACTGCTCCCGGCTGCGCGGTTCACTGCCGGTCGAACACGAAGATGCTGGGCGTCTGCATGCCAGCCCGGCGGAGGGTCAGGGTCAAGGTCTTGAGATCGGATGAGAGCGCGATCTCCTGGGTGTCCACGAGCTTGCCCTTGAGCCT
>DASXYJ010000096.1:0-1793 GCA_036502565.1 Gammaproteobacteria bacterium | reverse complement strand
CGGTCGAGCTCCGCGTGGGTCAGACGGGTCCATGTGGGGCGGCCGTGGTTGCATTGATCAGCCCGAGGCGTGCGTTCCATCTCCCGCAGCAGGGCGTCCATCTCCGCCAGGGTGAGTTCCCGGTGGGCGCGCAGGGAGCTGCGGCAGGCGGAGTTGGCCAGCACCCGCTCCAGGGACTCCGGCACGCGGCGGCTCTCGCCGTGTTCCGCCAAGTCCGCCAGCAGGTCCCGTAGCAGCGTGGTCACGTCCTCACGCGCCAGCAGCGCCGGCACTTCACGGATGCTGAGGCTCTCGGGGGCACGGCGTTCCACCACGAAGCCATTGGCCGAAAGCTCGCTGCCGAACTGCTCCGCCAGGTCCGCCTCGCGGCGGCTCACGGCCACGCTCACGGGGACCAGTAACGGTTGTGTGACCACCCCGCCCCGCTGCAAGGCGAGCTTCATGCCTTCGTAAGTGATGCGCTCGTGGGCGGCGTGCATGTCCACCAGGATCAGGCCTTCCGGCGAAGCCGCCAGGATGTAGATGCCATGCAGCTGGGCGATGGGCACGCCCAGTGGCGGTACGCCGGACTCGGGTGAGACCGCAGGCATCGGCGCGGGCGCCGCACCGGCTTCTGCATGCAAGCGTCCATAGGCCGCGAGAGTCTCCGCCGCCATGGGTATCTGCGAGGGTGCGAGACCTGCGGGACGGTAACCCGGAGCCGCTGGCGCCAGGTATCCGCCGCCGGCTGCCTGGGGTGTCGCCGCTGCCGGACTGGTGGCGGCGAGCGCTTCCTGCACGGTGCGGAACACGAAGTCGTGCACCAAGCGGCTGTCCCGGAAGCGCACTTCCTGCTTGGCGGGATGGGCGTTGACGTCGACCCGCGCGGGATCGAGTTCGAGATACAGCACGTAGGCCGGATGTCGGCCGTGGAACATCACGTCGTTGAAGCCGAGTCGCGCCGCATGCACCAAGAGCTTGTCGCGCACCGCGCGGCCGTTGACGTAGAAGTACTGCAGGTCCGCCTGGCTGCGCGAGAAGGTGGGCCGTGCCAGCCAGCCGGAGAGCCGCATGCCGGCCCCCTGCTGCTGGATATGGAAAGCGTGCTCGATGAACTCCGGGCCCACCAACTCCTTGAGACGCCGCTCGATGCCGGGCATATCCGAAGCGGCGTGCAGCACCAGCACGGCGCGGCCGTTGTGGCGCAGTTGCAGGTCGAGGTCATGGCGCGCCAGGGCGAGACGCCGCACCGCGGTATCGAGGTGGCCGAACTCGGTCTGCTCGCTCTTGAGGAACTTGCGACGGGCCGGGGTGTTGAAGAAGAGGTCGCGCACTTCGACGCTGGTGCCGGGAGCGTGGGCCGCGGGCGCCGGCGCGGCATAGTGGCCGTGGCCGTCCCCTTCCAGCTTCCAGGCATGTCCGCTGTCGCGGGTACGGGTGGTGAGGCTCAGGCGCGCCACGGCACCGATGCTGGGCAGGGCTTCACCGCGGAAGCCCAGGGTCATCACCTGCTCCAGGTCCTCAAGGCTCGATATCTTGCTGGTGGCGTGGCGGCCTACCGCGAGAGGCAGCTCTTCCTTTGGGATGCCGCCGCCGTCGTCCCGCACGCGCATGAGACGCGCGCCGCCGCCTTCCACCTCGATCTCCACCCGCTTCGCCCCGGCATCCAGGGCGTTCTCCAGCAGTTCCTTGATGACGGACGCGGGGCGCTCCACCACCTCGCCGGCGGCGATACGCTCCGAGACTTCCTGTGGGAGGATCCAGATGCGGGGTTCAGACATGGGCGTTGCGGCTCACCGCACCAGGCCGGTGGA
>DASXYJ010000095.1:0-1547 GCA_036502565.1 Gammaproteobacteria bacterium | reverse complement strand
GCGATCACGAAGAACGGCTGGGGCAGGGCGCGGGTCTCGCCGTCCACCGTCACCTGGCGCTCCTCCATGGCCTCCAAGAGCGCGCTCTGGGTCTTGGGCGTGGCGCGGTTCACCTCGTCCGCCAGGATCAGCTGCGCGAAGATCGGACCCGGATGGAAACGGAAGCTCTCGCTCTGCCGCTCGAAGATGGACGCGCCGATGATGTCGGCGGGCAAGAGGTCGCTGGTGAACTGGATGCGCTGGTAGGAGAGTCCCAGCACCCGCGCCAGGGTGTGCGCGAGGGTGGTCTTGCCCACGCCCGGGATGTCCTCGATGAGCAGGTGTCCGCCCGCCAGCAGGCAGGCGATGCACAGCCTGATCTGCTGTTCCTTGCCGAGCACGATGCGGTTGGCTTCCGCCAGTGCCCGTTCCAGCTTCTGCATCGGCACGGCGTACTGCGCCGGCTGCACGCGGTCCTGCGCCGTCATGGTGCGTGTATCCGCGACCATGCGGCCTACTTCGCTTCCGGCTTGCGCTTGGCGGTGCGGACGAAGGGCTCGATGTTGGCGGCGCGCAGCAGCTCACGATGGATGCGCGAGACCCGCTCCACCTGGCCCTTGGCGGGGAAACGCTCGTAGAAGCCCTCAGCCCGGAACTGGCGCTTCTGGTCGCCCCAGGGAGCGAGGCGCTTGCTCCAGCGTTCCAGGCGACCGCTCTCCGGCGTGCCGTCCTGCGGCGCCAGGTCCGCGCACACCCGCAGCAGCGCCTTCAGGGTCACGGAGGTGGTGATCATGTAGGAGCTGTGGCCCCAGGTCTCGCCCCACACGGTCTTGGCGGCTTCCAGGAAGTCGCGCACCACCCGGTAGAAGCGGTCCGCTTCCTTGTCGTCGGCGCCGCGGCGCTCGATGGCCTTCCACTCGGCGGTGATCCAGCGGTTGAGCTCGTTGAACAGCTCCGCCTGCAGGATCCACTTCTGGCGCTGGGAGCGGCCGCCCAGGCGGTTGATGCGATAGCGCAGCGGGCTGTCGCCCTCGGAATACAGGCGCTCCACCACCTTGGCCGCGAACTTCTTCTCCGGCGCGGCCCAGGACACCTTCTCATACAGGTCGATCAGGTGGCTCTTGTTGATGCGCGTCGGGGTCGAATTGATGATGACGAACATCTCGGTGGCGAAATCCTCGCTGCGGCCGTCGAAGATCACGCAGGGCACGTTGATGGTGCGGGCCTCGCCGGGGCGGTCCTTGTTGAAGAAGTTCAGGGCCGCCAGGCGGTGCTGGCCGTCGATGATCAGGTACTTGCCCTTGGGCTCCTGCAGGTGGCCCACGCTCTCGAAGCCCTGCATGGGCTCGAAGTTGAGGCGCTCGTTGGTGAACAGCAGCACCGTGCCCGGGATCGGCGGCTGGCTGGCGGCGGTCTCGTAGAAGTTCTTGAGGGCCGCCACCTTGGCGCGGCCCAACTGGCGCTGGAAGGCCTTGTCGGAGTGCTCGATGTGGCCGATGAAGTCGGCGATCTCGTCGCTGTCCGTAGGTTTCTCGGGGGCGATCTGCTCGCCTTCGCCGTAGAAGCGG
>DASXYJ010000094.1:0-18325 GCA_036502565.1 Gammaproteobacteria bacterium | reverse complement strand
GCGGGCTGAGTGCGGCTGGGAGCATAAGACCATAAGCGGCGCAGCAGCAGAGCGGCCAGCAGTACGTCGAATACCACGGCAGCATACTCACCCAGGGAGACACCGATCCCCCAGGGAAACCAGATGCCCGGCACGTGCAGGGCACTGAGTTCTCCGGCGAAGAGCACGGTGGCGATGGCGAGGATGGCGGGCAAGGTGTACAGGCCTTCGCGCTGGCACAAGCGTATCCCTCCATAGGCGATCAGCCCTAGAGTGACTATGAAGGCGTAGCGTATCCAGATGTCGGCGTAGTGCGCTGTGAGCGTGAGCCAATGGGGCAGGCTCGTACCCAAGGCCGGGAGATAACCCAGGAAGCGTGACAAGATCAGCAGCAGCGTGAGCCCGCAGATGGCCTTGGAAACCCAAGCGGGTCTTTCGAGCTTGAACCAACTGCGCCAGGCCATCATCCAGGCCCCCAGGCTCAAGCTGCCCACCAGCACCAGGATCACCAGCACGAATGCCTGGATGGTCTCGATCTGCCACCAGAAGAAGAAAGCCTGGTTGCCGCGCTGGATGCCGCTCAGCAGGAGCGCCGCGGCGAGCCAGGGGTTTGCCGGACCGGAGCGGTCGAAATACCAGAAGCACAAGACCAGCAATGCCATGAGGCTGAACAGCAGCGCCGGCAGAGTGTCGACCATGTAGCCTTCGAAGATCGTGAGCCACTGCAGGCGATAGTGCGCATCTATGGCAGCCTGCGTGCCGATGGCAGGAGCCACATGGATGCCGCCAGCGCCGACCGCCCAGGGACCGGACCACACCCGGATCGCCAGCAACAGGGGGCCGCCCCTCGCCAAGCCCGGTGGCAAGGCGAAGCGCGTCGGATAATGGGTGCCGTAAGCCGTGGGCGTAGTGCCTGAGAAATCCCCCACTCCGCCCAGCAGCGTGCCGTTGACATACACCTGGTAGACGCTGTCTACCGCCCAGGGTCCGAGTAACTCGAGAGTCTCACCCGCGGGTACGTTCGCCGTGATGCGCAGGCGGTACCAGGCATAGCCCTGGTAGCGAGGATGTCCCTTCGCATCCCAGCCGGAGATATAAGGCGTGATGCCCACGTCGCCGTCGCTCGCATCCGGCGGAGCCGAGAGATCCATGTCCTCCCAGTGTGAATCGTCGAAGCCGGGCTCAGACGAACGCAGGTCGTCGCCTACCTGGAACTTCCAGGGGCCGGTGAGCGCCACGCTGTCGTGACCGATGGAGACCGTGGTGGGCGCAGTCGCGCCATGGGCAGCGCCGGCGACGGACAACAGGAGCAGGAGCGCACGCCAGGGCTTGGGCATATAGCCACCCGATGAAGAAGTTCTCGATTGGAGTACGGGCAGCGCGGATGGTTCCGCGTCAGATGTGCAGCGGCAGGCCCAAGAGGAAGAACACGGCGATGAACTGGGTGATGCTGCCGGCGAGGCAGAACACATGCCAGATGGCGTGGTTATAGGGCAGCTTGTCCCAGCTGTAGAAGGCCACGCCCAGCGTGTAGCAGAGCCCTCCCACCAGCACCAGCACGAAGGACGGGAAGGGCAGCGCGTGATAGAGGGGCACGATCACCAGCAGCCCCATCCAGCCCTTCACTATATATAGGAGAGTGGAGAGCAGTTCGTAGCGGTAAGCCATCCTCAGCTTGAACACCGTGCCCATGAGCGCCAGGGCCCACAGCACCATGCAGAGCGAGCCGCCCAGCATGCCCCCCAAGGCCACCAGCATGAACGGCGTGTAGGTACCGGCGATCAGGTAGTAGATGGTGATGTGATCGGCGCGGCGCAGCACGCGCTTCCAGGGACCCGGCTCTGCGTGGTGATACAGAGTGGAGACGAGATACAGGGCCGCCAGGGTGGTGCCATATACGCTGAACGTCACCACCTCCAGCATCGTGCCGTGCTCGGCGGCGAGGGTCAGCATCACCGGCAGGGCCACCAGCACCAGCACCAGGCCGATGAGGTGCAGCACGGTGTTCCACAACTCCTCGCCGGGGTGGAACTTGAAATCCGCTTCAGATGCCAGGACTGTGGAATTCATGAAGAAACTCTAACAAAAATCGTGTCGCAGGCAGTGCCGCAGCTCGCAAAATTCAGGGCTTGGCCGCCTCCTTGCGCACCGTGCCCAGGGGCAGCCCCGAGACCCGCTGCATCTCGGCGCTCTCGAAGAGCCCGGGATGCTTCAGGAAATCCAGCATCATCTCCAGTGAATCCTGCCCCCAGAACCAGGTATCTCCCAGGCGGAAACTCGGCACGCCGAACAGGCCTGCGGCGATGGCGGCGTCAGTATTGGCCTTGAGCCGGGTCTTCACCTGCCCGTCAGCCAGCACCGCCCGCGCATCCTCTATATGCAAGCGCCGGGCGCGCTCTTCGAGGGTCCCTGGATCCTCCAGGTCCCCGCCCTCCTTCCAGACCATGTCGAAGGCCGTCTCAACATGCCCGCGGCCGGATCCCGCGGCGAGCACCAGGCGCAGGGCGTGGATGGGGTTGAAAGGGTGACTGGGTGGGAACTTGAACGGGATGCGGAGCTGCCCGGCCAGCCATACCAGCTGCCGGTACATGTAGACGCGCTTGGGCGGGATCTCCGCCGGGCCCTTGTGCCCGTAATGCTTGAGCACGCCCGCGAACAGCACCGGCACGTACTCGATCTCGAGGTCAGCGGGCAGGCGCCCGAACTGCTTCAGGTGCAGGTACGAGTACGGCGAGATGAGGTCGAAGTACCAGCTGGCGCGCATGGCGCCAAGCTTAGCACCGGCTCAAGGTCCGCCGCCCAGCTTGAAGACGATGGGCACCGTGATCTCCTTGCGCGCCGACTTGTCGCCGGGAGGGAACGGCGGGAAGCGCACGCTGTGGATCAGGCGGACCACCTCCCGGTCGAGCACGTCCGAACCTGAGGACTTGTCGATGTGGAAGGCCAGGACCGTGCCTTGCGAGTTGACCACGAAATACAGCATCACCTCGCCCTCGGTACCGGCCAACACCGCTTCCCGGGGATAGCGCTTGTTCTGGTTGAGGATGTTCTCGAGAGCCTGCTCATAGCCCGGGTTGGACTGCTCGTCGGGCTGCTCTTCCTGCTGCGGCGCCTGGGCCGGCGTCGGCTTCACGTCCGGCGGCGGCGACACCTTGGTCTGCTCTACCGCCTGGGTCTGCAGCACCGGCGGCGTCGGGATCGGCTTGGGCGGCGTCGGCCTCACCACCTTGGGCTTGGGCTGCGGGTGCGGCGTGGGCGTCAGGCTGATGGAGATCGCATTGTCGAAGGGATTGCTCACCGGCGGCAGAGACACGCCGTGCCCGTGGAAATGCAGCACCGCCCAGATGATGGCCACCACCACCACGTGCAGGACGATGGAGATCTCTATCCCCAGCGGGAAGCCGCGGAAAGCTGCCTTGGCTTCAGCCATTGGGCTG
Organism: Gammaproteobacteria bacterium; assembly: GCA_036502565.1. Lineage (GTDB taxonomy): Bacteria > Pseudomonadota > Gammaproteobacteria > Natronospirales > REEB76 > DASUBN01. Next base: position 14,909 of record DASXYJ010000094.1, on the reverse strand, counting down.
CTCGCTCATGAGCGAGATCTTGTAGAAGCCGGCCTTGCCGACTTCGCCGAGCAACTCCATCACCTTGCCATAGGGGATGACCTTGTCGGCACGCACGTAGACGATCTGGTCCGGGTTGTCCTGCGCCATCGACTGCAGCTTGCCCACCAGGTCGCCTTCGGCAACCTTGTCGCTGCCCACGTAGTAGTTGCCATCGGCGTCCAGCGCCACGATGAGCGGCTCCGGGGGCTTGCCGAGATCCTGGGCGCTGGTCTTGGGCAGCTCGATGGGCAGCTGCGCCATCATCAGGGGCGCGGTGACCATGAAGATGATGAGGAGCACCAGCATCACGTCCACCATGGGCGTGACGTTGATCTCCGCCATCGGGCGGTAGCCCGAGGATTCGTCTCCGGGCGGCCCGCCCTGGGGTGCGCTCATGGCCATGGTTCAGGCCCTCCCCGTGCGCGCCTGCTTCACCAGCTGACCTCCGACGGTGCTGATGAGCGTCTGCATGCGGCCGGTGTAGCGGCCGATCTCGGTGGCGAACTTGTTGTAGGCCATCACCGCGGGGATCGCCGCGGCCAGGCCGAAGGCGGTGCCGATGAGCGCCTGGGCGATGCCGGGCGCCACCACCGCGAGACTGGTGTCGTGGGACTGGGCGATGGCGGTGAAGCTGTTCATGATGCCCCACACCGTGCCGAACAGGCCGATGAAGGGCGCCGCGGAACCCACCGTGGCCAGGAACGGCAGGCGCTTCTCCATTCGCCGCACCTCATAGGCCAGCTCGTTGCGCATGCTGCGCTCGACGCGGTCACGCTCCTCGTGCAGCGACTCTTGGGTGTCGGGCGGGGCCTTCCATTCCTTGAAACCGGCGCGCACCACGTCCGCACAGGGGTGCTTGTCGTTGGCGGCTATGGTCTCCGGCGCGGCACCGTCACGCACCTCACCCTCGAGCCGGCGTATGGCGCGTCGCGCCCGCGTGATCTCGATGAACTTGTCGGCCATGATGGCCCAGCTCCAGATGGAGAGGATCACCAGCAGGGCCAGGGCGATCTGCACCACCGGATCGGCGTGCAGCACCAGCTGGCCGAGCGTGAGGTCGGGCGGGTTGAGGATGTTGTTGATATCGGGATTGCCGGGCGCGGGCATGGCCATGTGCCCTCCTTTTCTTATGCGTGTTATGGGGCGAAACACTTAAGGACTAAAACGTCATGCACCGAGTATAGGTGCAGCATGCAAGTGCGTTTTGAGGTCGCGGTCACAGTCGGACATATCGGCGGGCCGCGCCGGACGCGGCTTGCGAGGGGTCGCAGGGGCGGGGAGTAGGCCATCTGTATGCCGCCGCTTCTGCGGACCGCCATGCGGCGCGCGGGCCCTACGCATGCGTGCCGCCTTAATATGTCGAAAATGCCCCAGCGAATCGGTACACTATCGCCCCTCCGGAATCGACTTGACCCCGCCGGATACCCCCTTTTCAGATGCTTAGGATCGGAGCCCATGTCTAGCTACCTGTTCACTTCGGAATCCGTCTCGGAAGGCCATCCCGACAAGGTCGCGGACCAGATCTCCGACGCCGTGCTCGACGCCATCCTGGCCCAGGACCAGCGCGCCCGCGTGGCCTGCGAAACCCTGGTGAAGACCGGCGTGGCGGTGGTGGCGGGTGAAGTGACCACCAACGCCTGGGTGGACCTGGAAGAGCTGGTGCGCCGCGTGATCTGCGACATCGGCTACACCTCCTCCGACGTGGGCTTCGACGGCAAGACCTGCGGCATCCTCAACGTCATCGGCAAGCAGTCGCCCGACATCAACCAGGGCGTGGACCGCGGCAACCCCGAAGACCAGGGAGCCGGTGACCAGGGCCTGATGTTCGGCTATGCCTCCAACGAGACCCGCGAGTACATGCCGGCGGCCATCCACTACGCGCATCGCCTGGTGGAGGAACAAGCCAAGGTCCGCAAGAGCAAGAAGAATCCCCTGCCCTGGCTGCGTCCCGACGCCAAGAGCCAGGTGACGCTGCGCTACGAGGACGGCGACCTCGCCGCCATCGACGCGGTGGTGCTGTCCACCCAGCACGATCCCTCCGTGAAGCTCGCCACCCTCAAGGAAGGCGTGATGGAGGAGATCATCAAGCCGGTGCTGCCGGCCAAGCTGCTGCATAAGGGCACCAAGTTCCACATCAACCCCACCGGCAAGTTCGTGATCGGCGGACCGGTCGGCGACTGCGGCCTCACCGGCCGTAAGATCATCGTCGACACCTACGGCGGTTGGGCGCGCCACGGCGGCGGCGCCTTCTCCGGCAAGGACCCCTCCAAGGTGGATCGTTCCGCGGCCTACGCGGCGCGCTACGTGGCCAAGAACATCGTGGCCGCCGGCATCGCCGAGCGCTGCGAGATCCAGGTGAGCTACGCCATCGGCGTGGCCCAGCCCACCTCCATCTCGGTGACCACCTTCGGCACCGGCCGGATCCCCGACGACAAGATCGAGAAGCTGATCCGCAAGCACTTCGACCTGCGCCCCTACGGCATCATCAAGATGCTGGACCTGGTGCACCCGATGTACCGCGCCACCGCTTCCTACGGCCACTTCGGCCGCACTCCCTACAAGATGAAGGGCGCGGATGGGAAGAGCTTCACGGCCTTCAGCTGGGAACAGACCGACAAAGCCGAACTCCTGCGCGATGCCGCGGGGTTGAAGCGCTGAGTTCCTGAATCCAACCCGGACCCCAAGGAGCGCTGCAACCGGTGATGCCGGCCAGGCTTGGGAGAAGGGAACTAGGTAACGGCGCTCGTTCAAATTGGAGAAACCCAAATGAACGCAGTCGCAGACAAGAAGCAGCAGGATTACCTCGTCAAGGACATCGGCCTCGCCGATTGGGGCCGCAAGGAGCTCAACATCGCCGAGACCGAGATGCCCGGCCTCATGGCGGTGCGCGAGGAATACAGGAAGTCCCAGCCGCTGAAGGGCGCCCGCATCGCCGGCTCCCTGCACATGACCATCCAGACCGCCATGCTCATCGAGTCCCTGAAGGCGCTCGGTGCCGAGATCCGCTGGGCTTCCTGCAACATCTACTCGACCCAGGACCATGCCGCCGCGGCCATCGCCGCCGCCGGCACCCCGGTGTTCGCCTTCAAGGGCGAGAGCCTGGACGAGTACTGGGAGTTCACCCACCGCATCATGGAATGGCATGACGGCGGCACCCCCAACATGATCCTGGACGACGGCGGCGACGCCACCATCCTCATCATCTTAGGGGCAAAGGCCGAGAAGGACCGTTCGGTCATCGCCAAGCCCTCCAACGAGGAGGAAGTGGCGCTGTTCAAGTCCATCGCCAAGCGCCTGGACTCCAAGCCCGGCTTCTATTCCAACATCCTCAAGAACATCAAGGGCGTGACCGAGGAGACCACCACCGGCGTGCATCGCCTCTATGAGATGCAGAAGTCCGGCGGCCTGCCCTTCCCGGCCATCAACGTCAACGATTCCGTGACCAAGTCCAAGTTCGACAACCTCTACGGTTGCCGCGAGTCGCTGGTGGACGGCATCAAGCGCGCCACCGACGTGATGATCGCCGGCAAGATCGCGCTCATCGCCGGCTACGGCGACGTGGGCAAGGGCTGCGCCCAGTCCCTGCGCGGCCTCGGCGCCACCGTGTGGATCACCGAGATCGATCCCATCTGCGCGCTGCAGGCGGCCATGGAAGGCTACCGGGTGGTGACCATGGACGAGGCCGCCGACAAGGCCGATATCTTCGTCACCGCCACCGGCAACCTGGATGTGATCACCCATGACCACATGAAGCGCATGAAGCACAACGCCATCGTGTGCAACATCGGCCACTTCGACTCGGAGATCGAGATCGCGGCGCTGCGCCAGTACAAGTGGGAGAACATCAAGCCGCAGGTGGACCACGTGATCTTCCCGGATGGCAAGCGCATCATCGTGCTGGCGGAAGGCCGCCTGGTGAACCTTGGCTGTGCCACCGGCCATCCCTCGTTCGTGATGTCCAACTCCTTCACCAACCAGGTGCTGGCGCAGATCGAGCTCTATGCGCACGGCGCCAAGTACGAGAAGAAGGTGTACGTGCTGCCCAAGCACCTGGACGAGAAGGTAGCGCGGCTGCACCTGGGACGCATCGGCGTGCACCTGACCAAGCTCACGCCGAAGCAGGCCCAGTATCTCAGCGTCGGCCAGGACGGCCCGTTCAAGCCCGACCACTACCGGTATTGACCCGTACGGCCCGGGGTGCGAGCCCCGGGCCTCTCCTCACCGTCCCCCGAGTGGAGCGAACCATGGCCGTGAACTATCCCGCGAACATCTGGCACAACGGCAAGATCAAGCCCTGGGCCGAGGCCACCACCCACGTGATGGCGCACGCGCTGCACTACGGTTCCTCCATCTTCGAGGGCCTCCGCAGTTATGAGACGCCGAAGGGGCAGATGATCTTCCGCCTCACGGACCACCTGAAGCGCTTCTACAACTCCGCCAAGGTCTATGAGATGGTGCTGCCCTACACCCAGGAGCAGCTGGCGGCCGCCTGTCGCGAAGTGATCAAGGTGAACAAGCTCAAGAGTTCCTACATCCGGCCGGTGGCCTTCCGCGGCGCCGGCGGCCCCCTGAGCCTGTCCGCCGATGCGCCCATCGAAGTGGCGGTGGGTGCCTGGACGCTCGGCGCCTATCTCGGCGACGGCGTGCTGGAAGCAGGCATCGATGCCGGGGTCTCCAGCTGGCAGCGTTTCGCTCCCAACACCATCCCGGCCGGCGCCAAGGCCGGCGGCAACTACCTCTCCGGCTCGCTCATCGCCCGCGAGGCGCGCCGACTCGGCTACGGCGAGGGCATCGCGCTCGCCTCCACCGGCCTGCTCTCGGAAGGTGCCGGCGAGAACCTGTTCCTGGTGTTCGACGGTGCGTTGCACACCACGCCTGCCAGCGCCTCCATCCTGACTGGCATCACCCGCCATTGCATCATGACCCTGGCGAGAGATGCGGGGATGGAAGTCGTCGAGCGTGATCTCACCCGCGAGACCCTCTACTTCGCCGATGAGGTCTTCATGTGCGGCACCGCCGCGGAGATCACCCCCATCCGCTCCGTAGATGCCAAGCCGGTGGGCGCCGGCAAGCCGGGTCCCGTGACCCTGCGCATGCAGGAACTGTTCTTCGGCCTCTTCAAGGGCACCACCCCCGACAAGTACGGCTGGCTGGAACCGGTGGGCTGACCGCCGGTTTGTCATATCCCCGTCGCGGGGACCCGGCAAGGAAATAAAGCGTCCCGGTCATAGGTCTGGCCCTCTAGCGGGCGCATCATCTCGTGCGCACCACACTCCGGAGGCTCCCATGATCCATGACAGCATCCTCGGCACCGTCGGCCGCACTCCGGTAGTGCGCCTCAACCGCATCCCACCCAAGCACGTGGACATCTACGTCAAGCTGGAGATGTTCAACCCGGCTTCGTCCGTCAAGGACCGCCTGGCGCTGGCCATCATCCTGGACGCGGAACAGCGCGGCACCCTGAAGCCCGGCCAGACCGTCATCGAAGCCACGTCCGGCAACACCGGCATCGCGCTGGCCATGGTCTGCGCCGCCAAGGGTTATCCCTTCGTGGCGGTGATGAGCGACTCCTTCTCCATCGAGCGGCGCAAGCTGATGCGCGCCTTCGGCGCCAAGGTCATCCTCTGCCCCGCCGCGGAGCGCGGCACCGGCATGGTGAAACGCGCCGAGGAACTGGCGAAGAAGCATGGCTGGTTCCTGGCCAGGCAGTTCGACAACCCCGCCAACCCGGCTTACCACCGCAGCACCACCGCGCCGGAGATCCTCCAGGACTTCGCTGGCCGCAAGCTGGATTACTTCGTCACCGGCTGGGGCACCGGCGGCACGCTCACCGGCGTGGGCGAGGTGCTGAAGACGGCGCGTCCCGACGTGAAGATCATCGCCGCGGAACCCGCCGGCGCTTCCTTGCTCGCCGGCGGCGAATGGAAGCCCCACAAGATCCAGGGCTGGACTCCGGACTTCGTGCCGACGGTGCTGAACCGCAAGGTCGTGGATGAGATCGTGGGCGTCGACGACATCACCGCCCGGGATACGGCGCAGCGACTCGCCAAGGAGGAAGGCATGTTGGTGGGCATCTCGGCCGGCGCCACCCTGGCGGCGGCGCTCAAGGTGGCCGAGAAAGCCCCCAAGGGCTCGGTATTGCTGGCGATGCTGCCGGATACAGCTGAGCGTTACCTCTCAACGATTCTCTTCGAGAACGTCGTAGAAGGCTCCGACGACGAGTGGCTCGCCAAGCAGTAACTAGCGCTTACGCGCAAGCGTCAGGCCATCGCCGATGGGCAGCATGGAGAGGTCCACGCGCTCGTCCTGATGCAGTTTCTTGTTGAAGGCACGTATGGCCGCGGTGTCCTCGCTGCGGTCATCCGCGTCCAACACGCGGCCGCTCCATAGCACGTTGTCCACCAGCACCAGGCCGCCGGGGCGCAGCAGTTTCAATATCCGCTCGTAGTACTCGGCATAGTTGGCCTTGTCGGCGTCGATGAAGGCCAGGTCGTAGCTGCCCGCCTCGCCCGCCTTCAGGTGCAAGTCCAGGGTCTCGATAGCCGGCGCCAGCACCAGTTCGATCTTCCCTGCCACGCCGGCTTCCTTCCAATAGCGCCGCGCCACGGACGTGAACTCCTCGCTCACATCGCAGGCGAGGATGCGTCCGTCCGCCGGCAGGGCCAGCGCCACGGCCAGGCTGCTGTATCCCGTGAACACCCCTACCTCGATGCAGCGGCGCGCGCCGGTGAGCTTCGCCAGCAGTTGCATGAACTGCCCCTGCTCGGGGGAGATCTGCATGCGTGCCTGGGGATGGGCCGCGGTCTCGTCCCGCAAGCGCTGCAACAAGGGCGATTCCCGCAGCGAAGTATCCAGCAGGTAACCGTAGAGGCCGTCGGTCATGGAGATGGTACGATTGGACATGGCATCGCGCCCGCAGTGATAGGGACAGGGACGCGATTCTAACCCCGGAGTCCTCCATGCCGCGCATCCTCGCCGTCATCGCGCTCTCGTTGCTGGGCCTCTCCGCCGCCGCGACGACTCCTGACACCGGCAAGCATTTCCTGTGGCGGGTGAGCAAGGGCAGCGCGGTCATCTACGTCGCGGGCTCGATCCACGTGCTGCGCCGGAGCGACTATCCCCTGCCGCCGATCATGGAATCCACCTTCAAGGCCTCCGCAGGCCTCGTGGAGGAGATCGACCTCACCCACTTCGATCCTGAGAGCGCGCAGCTGCAGATGATGCAGATGGGCGGCTACCCCCAGGGGCACTCCCTCAAGACCGAGCTACCTGCGGACCTCTATAGACAAGTCGCCACGCTCGCCAAGCAACAGAACGTGGACATGGCGATGCTCGACCCCATGAGGCCCTGGCTCGCCAGCATCGTGCTGCTGGACAACCAGCTGGTGCACGAGGGTTTCGATCCCACTACTGGCGTGGACATCCATTTCGCGGACGAAGCCGAGGCCGCCCACGTGCCGGTGACGGGGCTGGAATCAGCCAGCTTCCAGCTCGGCATGCTGGCCAAACTGCCGGAGAGGGCCCAGGAGGACATGCTGGTGCAGAGCCTAAGCGACGCAGGCGACACCGACCGGCAGATGGAAGCCATGATGGACGCCTGGCACCGGGGCGACACGGCGGTACTGGCGAAGGCACAGCAGCAGGAGTTCGGACCTTACCCGGACATCTACCAGGCGATCCTGGTGCAGCGCAACCGATCCTGGATACCACAGCTCGAGAAGCTGGCCGGGAGTGGCAAGCAATACTTCGTGGTGGTGGGGGCGCTGCACCTGGTGGGCCCCGACGGGGTCCTGGCGAGCCTCGAAAAAGACGGCTATAAGATCGAGCAACTTTGAGAGAGCAGACGGTCTAGGCGAGCGAACGGCGCCGCCTAGATCTCGATCATCTCGAAATCTTCTTTACCCGCGCCACAATCGGGGCACCGCCAAGCCAGGGGGACGTCCTCCCACTTGGTGCCGGGCGCCACACCGCTCTCGGGGTGGCCCTTGGCTTCCTCGTAGATGAACCCGCAGATGACGCACATGTACGCTTTCATAGAGGCGGCATTTTCGCATGGCCGCGCGGCCGGTGGAACCGGCCGGGGTAAAATTCTCCCATGGTAAATACCGACAGACTGCCGGTGGTATTGGTCATCGCCGGGAACGATCCCTCCGGTGGTGCCGGTCTCGCAGCGGACATCCAGGCCATCACCGCCGCCGGCGCGCATCCCGCCCCGGTGGTGGCAGCGCTCACGGTCCAGGACAGCCGCGACGTGCGGAGCGTGCAAGCGGTCGAACCGGGATATGTGGTCGAGCAGGCACGCGCGGTACTGGAGGACATGCCGGTGGCCGCGGTGAAGCTTGGGCTGCTGGCCAGCGCCGGTGTCGGGGAAGCCGTCGCCGGATTGCTCAAAGCATACCCAGGCCTTCCGTTGGTCATCGATCCGGTGCTGGCGGCTTCGGGCGGCGGCCGGCTCGCGGAAGAGGCCTTGCTGTGGGTCTATCGGGAGCGGCTGTTCCCGCTCGCCACGCTGATCACGCCCAACGCCGCCGAGAGCCGGCGTCTCGCGCCCTCGGCGCAGGATTCCGCGGCGCGTGCCCAGGCACTGCTCATCGGTGGTGCGCGCTACGTGCTGGTGAAAGGCGGCGACGAGGCCACGCCCGACGTACGCAACCGACTCTTTGGCCCGGACGGATTCAGTCGCGAGTCCATCTGGCCACGCCTGCCCCATTCTTATCATGGCTCCGGCTGCACCCTCGCCTCCGCCATCGCCGCGCGCCTAGCCCTGGGGCTGGCGGTACCCGAGGCGGTGCAACAGGCCCAGGCCTATACCTTTGAGACCCTGCAACGGGGTTGGCAGCCCGGCCAGGGCCAGTACCTGCCCCGGCGATGAACGCACTCGCGGGCCTCTACGGCATCACCGACGGCGCGCCCCTGCCGAAACTCCTGAGTTCGGTGGAAGCGGCCATCCGCGGCGGCACGCGCCTGATCCAATACCGCGAGAAATCCGCCGACCTCGCGCGCCGTAATGCGGAAGCCGGAGCCCTGCACGAACTCTGCCTGGGGCACGGGGTACTGCTCATCATCAATGACGACGTGAAGTTGGCGGCGGCCATCGGTGCCGACGGCGTGCATCTTGGCCGGGACGACGGCCGGGTGGACGCGGCACGGGTGCAGCTCGGCCCCCGCGCGGTCATCGGCGTGTCCTGCTATGACTCCCTGGAGCGGGCGCTGCAGGCGGCCCACGAGGGCGCCGACTACGTGGCTTTCGGCAGTTTCTTCGCCTCCGCCAGCAAGCCCGCCGCGGTACGCGCGCCGCTCTCGCTGTTGCAAGAGGCACGCGCCAAGCTCGGTATCCCCATCTGCGCCATCGGCGGCGTCACGCCCGCCAACGGCGGTGAGTTGGTGAAGTCCGGTGCGGACATACTGGCGGTGATACAGGGGCTGTTCGGCGCAGCGGATGTTCAAGCCGCGGCCGAAGAATATTCAAATCTCTTCGCAGAAAAGAAAGCCCAATAGCGTCGCGAGCGAAGGCAGGGCTAGGCGCGCGAGGCGAGCAGGAGGGAGTGCACTCTGATGTGCATGACTGACTGCGAGACCGAAGCGCAACAACGCCCTGCCGAGCGCAGCAGCTATTGGGTGACGTAGACCGCGACGGCGGTGTAGTTATCTTGGGTGGGATGCATGGCGTCCCCCACCAAGCCCGCGAGATGTGACAGCAAGGCCTCCGGCGTGGCACAACGCGCCACCGCGGCCTCCAGCTGCCAACCCTCGAAATGCTCCCACATGCCGTCGCTGGCCATGAGCAGCACGTCGCCCGGACGCGGCGGTGCGCCGGCGCCCTTGGCGCTGATGAGCAGCGAATTATCTCCCCCTAAGCAACTCATCAGACGCGAGCGCTCCGGATGCTTGGTCATCTCGTTCTCGGCGATCTCACCCGCCGAGACCAGGAACTGCACCACGCTGTGGTCGCGGGTGCGCCACAGCAGGCGCGCATCGCGGAAATGATAGAGGCGGGAATCCCCGCAGTGGGCCCATACCATGTCGTCGGCGCTTATCCCCAGCAGCACCAGGGTGGTGCGCATGCCGGCGTGGCCCTCTTCGAGCTTCTGCTGGGCCCGGATGCGGGCGTGGGCGTCGCTCACGCCCTGCTTGAGCCGGTCCTCGAGGCGGGGCGCGGAACTCTGTTCCAGGGAGGCGAGTCCCGCTTCCACGCCGATCTCCGCGGCACGCGCACCGCCGCGATGGCCGCCCAGGCCGTCCGCCAGGGCCCAGTAGGCGGCGGCGCCGTTGGCATAGCCGAGCCGATCCTCGTTGTAGTTACGGGCGCCGCGGGCGCTGAATCCGGCGCTGGTGAGGGTGAGGCCGCCGCCCAGCTGCACCGGCGGCAGCGGCGTGGCGGTGCCTTCGGCGAGCGCCTGGGGCGCCGTCACGCTCACGGCTTGAATTCGATGCGCCACTGGATGCGCTTGCGCTGGCGCACACCATCCACTGTGTATGGCGAGAACAGCCAGCTGTGCACCGCGTGCATGGCCGCGTCGTCGAACAATCCCTTGGGGTTGGAATCCACCACTTCCACGTCGGAAGTGCTGCCGTCCACGTTCACCATGAACGCCAGCACCACGTAGCCGCTCTGGCCCTTGCCGGCCTGCGGATACCTGGGCGCCGGCGCGGCGATGGACTTGGGCATCACCTCGTTGGCAGCGGCAACCGGCGCCTGGGTAGCGGCCTTCGCCGCCGCCGCGGATTTCGCGGCGGGTCGGGTGGCGGCCTTGGCGATCTTCCTGGGCGGCGTCTTCTTGGCGGGCGGCACTGCCGGCTTGGCAGCGGATTTCACCGGTAGCGGCGCCGGATGGACGGACTCGGCCTTGAGGGCCGCCGCGAGGTCGGTCTTGGCCTGGGGGATGAAAGCATCGTCCGGCGCGCTGTCCTCGAGTTGCTTCAGCACTTCGCTGGCATTGGGCTGGGCCGGCGGCGCGAGTTGCTGCTTCGCGAGCAGATCCTTGAACTGGGTCTCCAGCACCACCGTGGCCTGGGCCGCCTGCAGCTTGCCGAGAGCCGTCTGGGCATCGGCCTGGTGCGGGCAGCCCTTGCAGACCTTCAGGTAGTCCTGCCAAGCCTGCACGGTGTTCGAGGTCACCGCCGCCTTATAGAAGGTGTCCTCGTTGCCGGAGCGGCGCGCGAATACCACGATGCTGGAAGTCAACAGCACGATCACCAGGGCCGACGCTGCGATGCGCACCCCGCGCGGCTCCTTCACCAGCTGCGTGGCGATGCGTCCGGTGAGGGTATTGGGCTCCTGGGAAGCCCTCTCCAGGGCCGAATTGAAGCGCCGGCTCCAGCCTGCGAGCGTGGCCTTGATCTTGGGCAGCAGCGGATCCGCGGGCGGTCGCAACACTTCGGTGCCGTTATCGGGCCGGCGGGTGCCCTCGATCAGAGGACCCAGGCTGTCATGCCGCTCGGTGGGCAGGGACACCACGGTGGCGCCTTCTTCCCCGGACTTGGCGGAAGGCCGCATCTGGCTGCGCTGGGATGCGGCCTGCAGGGTGGGCACCGACATCACGCCGTGCTGCAGCTCCGGCACTTCCGCGACGCTCTCCGGCAACTCGATGACGTGCGGCGGCACCGGCGAGCTGCGCAGCTTCTCGCGCACCGCGTGGGCGCTCTGGGGGCGGTCACGCACCCGGAACTGCAGGGCCCAATCCACGCATTCCAGTATCTCGCGCGAGTAGTGTTCGGCGCCGCGCTGGGCAGCGGCCGCATAGGGATCCTCGCTGCCGTCGCTGATGGCGGCGCTGCGGCGCGCCGCATCCGCCGGCGCATGGCCGAACATGCAGTAGTAGAGGGTGGCGCCGACCGCGTAGAGGTCGCTCCAGGCGCCCTGGCGGCCGTCGCTGGAGTACTGCTCGATGGGCGCGTAGCCGGGCGTGACCAGCGAGGTGAGGCTGCGGCTCTGGGCGCCGATGGCCTGGCGCACCGCGCCGAAGTCGATGAGCATCGGTCCGCCGTAGGCGCGCACGTAGATGTTGGAAGGCTTGATGTCGCGGTGCACCAGCTGCAGGCGATGCAGCGCCTCGAGGCCATCCAGCACCGGCAGGAACAGGCCGAGCAGCTTGCCTTCGTCCAGGGTCGGACCGTGGCGCTTGAGGTACTGGCTCAAGGTGAGGCCCGGCTCGAAGTCCATGACCATGTAGGCGGTGCCGTTGGCTTCCAGCAACCGCGACACGCGCACGATGTTGGGATGCTTGAAGCGCGCCAGGGCGCGCGCCTCCTCCTTGAAGCGCTCCAGACCCCAGCTGTAGGAATCGGAATCGAACTCGGACTTCGGCACCACGCTGTTGTCCGGGTTGCGGACCGCGAACTCCTGGGGCAGGAATTCCTTGATGGCCACCAGCGAGTTGAGGTTGCTGTCCTGCGCGAGATAAGTCAGGCCGAAGCCGCCGTGACCGAGCAGCCGACCGATGATGTATTCCTGAAGTCTGTGGCCAATCGCCAGGGCGCTGGCATGAGTCGGCACGTTGGATCCCCTGAAAGGACTGCGGCCTCGATTGCAATTCTGCCCATCCGCGGCGCTCTTGGCGAGCCAGCCGGGCCGGGCTGGTTATTATGTCATCATTGAGGCCGTGGAGCGGCTCTTCTTGCCGCTCCTGTACCATACTGCCGCGGTTTTTCTCCCCGAGGTCTCAGCCTTGTCCGACAACCTGTTCCAAGACGCCCAGCGTTACATCCCGGGCGGGGTGAACTCACCGGTCCGCGCCTTCAAGGGCGTCGGAGGCGATCCGATATTCATCAAGCGCGCCGAGGGTGCCTACCTGCACGCCGCCGACGGGCGCCGCTACATCGACTACGTGGGCTCCTGGGGGCCGATGCTCACCGGCCACGCCAACCCCAAGGTCATCGAGGCGGTACGCCGCGCCGCCGGTGACGGCCTGTCCTTCGGCGCGCCCACCGAGCTCGAGACCCGGCTTGCCGAGCGCATCTGCCGCTTCATGCCCTCCATCGAACTGGTACGCATGGTGAGCTCCGGCACCGAGGCCACCATGAGCGCCATCCGCCTGGCGCGCGGCTTCACCGGACGTGACAGGATCGTGAAATTCGAAGGTTGCTATCACGGCCATTCCGATTCGCTGTTGGTGAAAGCAGGGTCCGGCGCGCTCACCCTGGGCGTGCCCACTTCTCCCGGCGTGCCGGCGGCGCTCGCCGCCCTTACCCTCACCCTGCCCTACAACGACCCGGCGGCGGTGGTGGAAGCCTTCGAGAAGTATCCCGGCGAGATCGCCTGCATCATCGTGGAACCCATCGCCGGCAACATGAACTGCGTGCCGCCGGCTCCCGGTTTCCTCCAGACCCTCAGCGAGCAATGCAGCAAGCACGGCGCGCTCCTGATCTTCGACGAGGTGATGACGGGCTTCCGCGTGGCCAAGGGCGGCGCCCAACAGCTCTATGGCATCACCCCCGACCTCACCACCCTGGGCAAGGTCATCGGCGCCGGCATGCCGGTGGGCGCCTTCGGCGGCCGCCGCGAAGTGATGCGCAAGATCGCGCCGCTGGGTCCGGTGTACCAGGCCGGGACCCTCTCGGGAAACCCGGTGGCGATGGCGGCGGGCCTCGCCATGCTGGAGCTCCTGGAGGCTCCGGATTTTTACAGCAAGCTCGAGCGCAAGACGCGCATGCTGGTGGCAGGGCTGGACAAGGCCGCCAAGGAAGCGGGTCTGCCCTTCGTCCATAACGCCGTATGCGGCATGTTCGGCCTGTTCTTCACCCGAGAGCCCAAGGTGGGCAACTACGCCCAGGTGATGGCCTCGGACGTGGAGACCTTCAAGGCCTTCTTTCACGGCATGCTCAAGGAGGGCGTATACCTCGCGCCTTCGGCCTTCGAGGCGGGCTTCGTGTCGTCCGCCCACAGCGAGGCGGACATCGAGGCCACCCTGAAGGCCGCCCGTCGGGTGATGGGTGGCCTGGGCCATAGATGACATAAGACGGGAATTCCGGCACTATCATGACGTAGGGAATTCACGGGGAAAGACCGATGGCCCTGGCAAAGATCTTCAGGTTCCTCAGGGATGAAGAGCACAACCAGCTGCTCAAGGATTCCGAGCGCAAGGCTTTCAAGCCCGGCGAAGTCCTGATCCAGGAAGGCTCGCGGCAGACCGCCATCTACGTGATCGTCAAGGGCGAAGCGAAGGTGCAGCGTGACCATGATGGCTTCGCCATCGAGTTGTCGCGGCACGGTCCGGGCGAGATCTTCGGCGACATGTCCTTCATCGAAGGCCAGGCCGCCAGCGCCAGCGTCGTCGCCGGCGATGAGGAAGTGCTGGTGTTCATCGTGCACCACGCCCACGTCAGCACGCTCATGGGCCAGAACCCGGCCTTCGCCGCGCGCTTCTACCAGTCGCTTGCGGAGATATTGTCCCGCCGCCTGCGCGAGACCACGAACCTGGTGCAGAAGGATGCCGCTGCGGTCTGGGGCAATCCCGAATAAGACAGCGACATCACCGGATGCAAGAAGCGCGACTTCGGTCGCGCTTTTCATTTCTAAGGATCAATTGACGGTAAGGGATTGGACCAGGGTCTGGAGTATCTCCAGGCGCTTCAGGGGCTCGGTCTCCAGCAGGTACTGGCGCTGCAGCAGGCTGATGGGCAGCACCTCCGCCAGGCGGTTGCCGACCCAGCCCGCATCCGCGTAGTTGATCTCTTCCTGCACCGCTTCCAGTTGCAGCAGCACCTGGCGCAGGATCTCCGGCAGCTGCTTCTGGGCCGTCGGCACCGCCAGCAGCGCATCCTCCGGCAGCATCTCCACCTCGCCCAGGTTCAGTCCATCCGCCTGGAGGCGTGTGTCCTGAACCCGGAAACGACGCGTGCCCCGGGCCAGGATGTGCAGCAGGCCATCCTCGCCGCGGTTCCAGTCA
>DASXYJ010000093.1:0-11170 GCA_036502565.1 Gammaproteobacteria bacterium | reverse complement strand
AAGGCCGGGAAGAAATACCCGGACCCGATCTATCATGCCAACGAACCCCACGGCTTCCGCGATCAGGACCACAACTTCGATCTGTATACGCAGATGCTGGCGTTCTTCGACCAATACATCGGTCCGGATGCCGTCAAGGCGCCTGCCGCCGACGCCAAAGGACACTGACCGGACGACACGAAGGAGCGCGCATGACGAGGATCATTGCCTTGTCTCTGGTCATGGCGGCGCTGGCCCCGGTATGCGTGCGCGGAGATGCATCGCCGTCCGGCATACCGGTGCAGGCGTTCTTCAAGGATGCCGCCACCTCTGAGGTGAAGATATCCCCCGATGGGAAGTATCTGGCCGTGGCCCAGGCCCAGGACAGCGATGGCCTGGGCAGCAACCTGATCGCGATCCTCAGCACCGGCGACCGAAAGCTCAAGGGCGGCTTCAGCATGCAGCCCGGAAGCTCCGTTAATGACTTCTGGTGGGCCAACGACGAGCGCCTGCTGGTGGCGAGCCAGGTCAAGGTCGGCGGCCTCGATCGGCCGGAGTTGGATGGCAAGCTGTTCGCCGTCAACGTGGACGGCAGCAAGAGCATGGTGTTGATGGGCACCGAGTTGCAGACGGCGACCCAGGAGAAGTTCTCCCACCTCCAGCACAACACCGAGGTGCGCTACTTCCGGGAGCTGCTCTACAACCCCGCGGCGCCGGACTCGCGCACCATCCTGGTGTCGGTGTTCAACATGCAGGACGACCAGCCCGACCAGGCCTATAGCATCGACATCTATACCGGCACCACGCGGCTGGCGGCCACTTCCTCGGCAGTGGACGGCAACCTGTTCGCAGACAGCAAAGGCCAGATCCGCCTGGTGAGCGGAGACAACGGGCGTACCGGTACCCCCAAAGTGGCCTATCGCCCGCCCTCGGGCGACTGGAAAGACCTCAGCAACCTCATCGGCAAGGACACGGCCTACGTGCTGACGGGACCCGCTGGTTTCATGCCGGATGACCGCCACATCTACTGGTACGGCCGTACCGCGAGTTCCACGCTCGGGCTCTATCAGCTGGACCCGGACGATTCCACCAAGCAACCCTTGTTCGAGGACCCCGGCATCGACCTGGAGGGGACGATCCTGTCCTTCGATTATTTCCGGCCCGAGCACGTGGTGGCGGTGGAGACCGTACCCGGTATGCCCGAGCTGCACGTATTGGACAAGGACGATCCCAAGGTCAAGCTCCTGGCGCAGCTGGGCCAGGCCTTCCCCGGCCAGCATGTCCAGATCACCAGCAATACCCGTGACGACGCCCTGATGGTGGTGCTGGTCACCAGCGACAAGAACCCCGGCGACTACTACCTGTTCAACGCCAAGACCAGCAAGGCCGACTACCTGTTCAGCGCCAAGCCGGATGTGGATCCGGACAGCATGGCGCCCATGCAAGCCGTCAGCTTCACGGCCCGCGACGGGCTGCTGCTGCATGGTTACCTGACGCTGCCCTTGGGCGGTGCCGGCAAGGGTCTGCCGCTCATCCTGGATGTGCATGGCGGGCCGTATGGCTACCGCGACGAGTGGGGTTTCGATCCCGAGGTGCAGTTGTTCGCCAGCCGCGGCTACGCGGTGTTGCAGGTGAACTATCGGGGTTCAGGCGGATACGGCTTGCAGTTCGAGAGCCTCGGTTATCACAACTGGGGCACCACCATGCAGGACGATCTGGCGGACGCGGTGCGGTGGGCCGTGAAACAGGGCTATGCCGATCCGAAGCGTGTCTGCATCTACGGCGCCAGCTACGGCGGCTATGCAGCGCTGCAGAATCCGATCCGATACCCGGGCCTATATCAGTGCGCGGTGGGGTATGTGGGCCTGTATGACATGACCTTACAGAAGGAACATGAGGACGTGCGGCATACTGCCAGCGGCAAGCGCATCTACCAGGAATTGTTCGGGGACGATGCCGTGGCGCTCAAGGCCATCTCGCCGGTCTACAACGCGGACAAGCTCGATGTGCCGGTGTTCATAATCTACGGCGGGGCTGACAAGAAAGTGGTCCCGGAGAATGCCAAGGAGATGCTGGCTGCGCTGGACAAGGCCGGCAAGAAATATGAGCCGCCCCTCTACGAGCCGGATGAGGGACATGGCTTCGTGACTCTCCCTCATCAGGTCGAGCTGTATACCAGGATGCTGGCGTTCTTCGACAAGTACATTGGTCCGGATGCGACTGAGTCCGAGCTTGCGATGAAGCACTGACGTAGAGGCAGTCCTCGGAATGAAGACACCCTTCTTTGAAATTGGCCTCCAAAGGCTCGCAGCCGTGAGTCTTTGATTCGGGTTTTAAAGTTATGTTAAATTAAATTCGATGATGGACAATTAAGTCGTATCACGTCATAGGATTTCAGTCAGGGATTTTAGTTTTCGGGGGTTCTGACGATGTCGCGCTATCTGCTCGCTGGCTTGACCTTGGGTCTGGCCGTCAATCCTGCGTCCGCCGCTACGGAGGCGCCGACGCCTGTCGAGGCTTTCTTCAGCAACGCCAAGGTCTCGTCGGTGCAAGTGTCGCCGGATGGCAAGTACTTGGCCATGGTGGTCGCGGACGATGCCACCGGCGAGCTCGACAAGTTCATCACCATCGTGAGCGCGGATGACCTCAAGACCCGGACTCGGTTCAAGATTTCGGATGACCAGGCGGTGTGGTTCTACTGGTGGGCCGGCGACGACCGTGTGGTGATCGCGACCACGACCCAGACCGGCGCGCTATCCGTGCCGAGCGTCGACGGCGCCCTCTACGCCATCAACGTGGACGGCAGCCAGTTCCAGCAGCTACTCGGCAACATGGCGGATACCACGCCGGCCGTCAAAGCCCCGATGCGGACCACGGATGACAACTTCAGCCATATCACCAACAAGGGTGCGGGCAAGCCTCCGGTCAAGCACGTCAACTATTTCTTCGACGGTCTGCTCTACGTGCCCCGAGACGACAGCCATCATGTGCTGGTGGAAGGCAGGGGCGATGACGCCAAGCACCCGCAGGCGCTCGACGTCGACATCTACACGGGAGAGGTGAAGGTCGTCCTCGAGTCTCCGCTCAGTAACGGAGGCTTCCTCGCAGACGCAGATGGCCACGTGCGCCTGGCCTGGGGTGTGCATGACTCCGATGGCAAACCCAACCTCTTCTACCGTGAAGCGGGCGACGCTGCCGATTGGAAGGATCTCAGCGCCCTCTACGACGACCGGGATCCGGCCGACGAAGACACCGGTCCGCTCATGATGGCCCAGGACGGCAAGACCTTCTATTGGCGCGGCCGCACGCCGGAGAGCACCCTCGGCCTGTTCAGCGTCGATCCTGGCAACCTGAGCAAGAAAGTGATATTCGCCGATCCTGCTTTCGACATTACGACCTATGTCTTCGGTGATTTCGCCGGTAACCGTCACGACGTCCTTGGTGTGGAGACGGAGCCTGGCCTGCCGGCTTTCCATGTCATCGATGCCAAGGATTCTGAGACGCCGCTGCTGCAGGCCCTGCAACAGGCTTTCCCCCGACAGTCGGTATACATCACCAGCGCGACCCGTGACGGCGGCCAGGTGGTGCTATTCGTGTCGAGCGACCGCAATCCCGGCGACTACTATCTCTTCAACACCAAGACGCTCAAGGCGGACTGGCTGTACAGCCGCATGGACCGGATCGATCCGGACAAGATGGCGCTGCGGCAGCCGGTCGACTTCAAGGCGCGGGACGGGCTCACGCTGCATGGGTATCTGACCGTCCCGCAGGGCGAGACACAGAAGGACCTGCCGTTGATCCTCCTGCCTCATGGCGGCCCGCATAACATCTGGGATTCCTGGGGCTGGGATGCGGAGTCCGAGTTCTTCGCCAGCCGCGGCTATGCGGTGCTACAGGTCAACTACCGCGGATCCGGCGGCTACGGCCTCAAGTTCCAGGCCCTGGGATACCAAAACTGGGGCACCACCATGCAGGACGACCTGGCGGATGCGGTGCAGTGGGCCGCGAAGCAGGGCATCGCTGATCCCAAGCGCATCTGCATCTACGGCGCCAGTTATGGTGGCTACGCGGCCTTGGAGAATCCGATCCGCTATCCGGACCTCTACAGGTGCGCCGTGGGTTACGTCGGCGTCTATGACCTGACCCTGGAAGCCAAATACGGTGACGTGCATCGCTCCCGTTATGGGCGGAACTTCCTTGAGGCAGTGAGAGGCAACGATCAGGTGGCGTTGAAGCAATATTCGCCGGCCTTCAATGCCGATAAGATCACCATCCCCGTGTTCATCGCCTATGGCGGCAAGGATCAACGGGTGGTCCCGGACAATGCCAGGGAACTGATGGAGGCCATGGACAAGCTTGGCAAGAAATACGAGGTCTTGTTCGACCCGTATGAGATCCATGGTTTCCGCAAGCCGGAAGACAAGTTCGAGTTGTACACGCGGATGCTCAACTTCATCGATACCAACATAGGTGGCACAGTGGCGAAGGCGGCGACCGCCAAAGCGTCGGCGCCTTGATGGTTGAGCGTGGAGCGACAGTTTGGCTGGGGTTAATAACAAGGGAGTATTTGTCATGAGATTGAATAGACTGCATATCTGGATGACGCTGGGGCTGGGCAGCTTGTTGCTGACGGGCTGCGGGACCGACGCGATCCAACCTGACCAGGAGATCACACTGCAATCGGGCGACGGCATCGCGGCGGTGGTATTCGATAATCTCGATCAGCTCACCGCCGTCAACATCGATTCCGCCGATGGCAAGGGCAAGGACATATCCATCGGCTTAGTCGATAAGGGCGTGCATATGTTCGTATTCGAAGTCCCGGCGGGCAGTTACTGCCTGACGCATTTCAATACCGCGTTCTACCGCTTCACTCAGAACGATCTGACCCATGGAATCTGTTTCGACGTGGTGCCCGGTAAGGTGGCCTATAGCGGCAACTTCGCCCCCCGCGCCTACGGTCAATCGACCCAGACCAATCAGAACTATGATTGGCCCTGGTTCCAGAAAGTCTTCAAGGAGCAGTATCCGAAGCTCGCGCAGTATCCGATCGTCACGCCCTGACCCTGGGACGTCGTAAAAGAGAAAGGCGCCGCGAGGCGCCTTTCTTTTTTCCGGAGACGGACAGGCTCAAGCCGCCGGAAACACCGCCGCCCCATCGAACACCGGGCCGTCAACACAGACGCGCTTCATGGCGGGACCGTCCGAAGTGCGTACTTCCACCGCGCAACCGGCGCAGCCGCCCACGGCGCAGGCCATGAATTCCTCCAGCGATACCTGGCTGGGGACTTTGAACTCCTGGGCCAGCAACGCGGCGGCTTTCAGCATCGGCGTCGGGCCGCAGGCGAAGATCTCCACCTCAGCCAGCGCCTTCGCGTCCAGGGACTTGAGCCAAGCCCGCGCAAGATCCGTTATGAAGCCATCGAAGCAGCCGGCGTAGCCCTGCTTGCTGGCGAGGCGGCTGGGATAGCCCCAGTCCTCCATGAGCGGCATGCAGCCGATCACGCCTGTCGGCATCCCCTCGATCATGATGGTGGAAGGCCGCGTATTGAAGGGGAAGGGCACTTCCGAACCCATTAGGATAAGCGGCTGCCACTGGACGCGCTTGTCGGCGCGCATGGCGTCGGCGATGAACACCATGGGCGGGATGCCCACGCCCCCGCCCAGCAACAGCGGGCGCGGGCGTTCAGGGTGCAACACGAAAGGCTTGCCGATGGGGCCTAAGCAGGAGAGCACGTCCCCCTTGTGGCGTTCCGCCAGCAAGCGGCTGCCCTCGCCGACGACCTTATAGAGGCACTCCACCCAGCCTTCGCTCGCCGAGACCCGCATGATGGACATGGGCCGGCGCATGGGCAGCGCCGCGTCGCAGGAGAGGTGCACGAAGCTGCCGGGCAGCGCCTTGGCAGCGCAAGCGGGGGCTTTCAGGCGCAACACGTGCTGGGCGCCGGCGAAGTGCTCGTGCGCCAGTATCTCCGCATCCTCGACGTGGATGCTGCCGCGGTGTTCGGGGTGTTTCATCTTAGGTCTTCAGGTGTAGAAGCTCTGCAGCACGGCCATGCGCACCGCTACGCCGTTGCTGACCTGCTCGCGGATCACGGACTGGGGACCGTCCGCCACTTCCGGCGCGATCTCGACTCCGCGGTTCATGGGGCCGGGGTGCATGACGATGGCGCCCGGCTTGGCGAGCCGCAGGCGCTTGGTGTCCAGCCCGTAGCGCTTGAAGTAGGCGGCGGCGGTGGGCACCGCGGCTTTCTGCATGCGCTCCTTCTGGATGCGCAGCATCATCACCACGTCGGCGCCGGTGATGGCCTTGTCCGCGTCGCTGAAGAGTTCGCCGTAGAGCTCGCCTTTCCTGGGCAGCAGCGATTTAGGGCCGGCCAGGCGGATATCGCGGGCCCCCAGCGTCACCAGCGCGCGCACCGCGGAGCGGGCCACGCGGGAATGCTTGATGTCGCCCACGATGGCGACGGAGAGCTTGCTGAAGTCCTTCTTGTGGCGGCGGATGGTATACACATCCAGCAGACCCTGGGTCGGGTGGGAGAGATGCGCCTCACCGGCATTCAGCAGGTGCACGTGGGGTGCGGCCTGCTGCGCCATCAGCGCCTGCACGCCCTCGTCCTTGTGGCGCACCACGAACACGTCGATGTTCATGGCTTCCAGCGTGTAGAGCGTGTCCTCCAGGGACTCGCCCTTCACCGCCGAGGAGGCGTTGATGTCCAGGTTCAGCACGTCGGCGCCGAGCCGGCGCGCCGCCAGCTCGAAGGAGGCACGCGTGCGGGTGCTGGGTTCGAAGAACAGGTTGGCGACGGTACGGCCGGCGAGCCAGGTATGGCGGCGCGGCGCTTCGCCGGGGATCACGCGGAAGGAATCGGCGCGGTCGAGCAATGAAGTGAGCGTCTGCCGCGCGACGCCTTCCAGGGTCAGCAGGTGTCTCAGGTGGCCCCGGGCGTCGAACTGTATGTCGCTCATGCGCTGATCGGTCCCCTCGTCACTTGGCTGAATTGAACCAGCTTTCCAGGATCACACAGGCGGCGGCGCCGTCGATGTCCTCGCGCGAGATGCGCCGGCGTCCCTGCTGGCGGCGTTCCTTGAGCTGCGCCTCGGCCTCGCGGGACGAGAGGCGCTCGTCCACGGTGTGCACCGGCAGCGGGAAGCGTTCTGCGAGTCCCTCGGCGAAGCGCCGGGCATGGCCCGTCATCTCCTGCTCGCTCAGGTCCATATTATAGGGCAGGCCCACCACCAGCGCCCCGGGACGCCATTCGGCGACCCAGCGGCCGATGAGCTCCCAATCCGGCTCGCCGCTGCGCACCAAGGCCGTGCCCAGGGGCGAGGCGGAGCGGGTCACGCTCTGGCCCACGGCCACGCCGATGCGCTTCAGGCCGAAATCGAAGCCCAGGAAGGTCTGATGAGGTTGCGCCATGGGGCTATTGCAGCACAGGCGCGGGCTCTTGCGGGGGATTTCCCGGCCTAAGCGTGCCCGGCGTCGCCCGAGAGCAGGGAGATATCCACCCCGAGGAGCTTGGCTGCCGCCTGCCAGCGCAGTTCCACCGGGGTATCGAAGATGATGCCGGTGTCGGCGGGAGTGGAGAGCCAAGCGTTGTTCTTCATCTCCTCCTCCAGCTGCCCTGCCATCCAGCCGGCGTAGCCCAGCGCCACGAAGCAGCGTTGCGGGCCCTTGCCGGCGGCCACCGCTTCCAGGATGTCGCGGGAGGTGGTGACGCCGAGGGTCTCGCTGACCTTGAGGGTGGCTTCCCAGGCGCCGTGGGGTTCGTGGATCACGAAGCCACGTTCGGTGGAGACCGGGCCACCGAGGTACACCGGGCTCGCGCCGATGTCCTGGTCGGCCGCCGTGAGGGAGAGCTGTTTCAGCACGTCGTCCAACACCACGTCCATGGGCCGGTTGATGACGATGCCCAGCGCGCCGTCGGCGTTGTGCTCGCAGATGAAGGTGACGCTCTCATGGAAGTTCGGATCGGCCATGCCGGGCATGGCGATCAGGAACTGGTTGGTGAGGAAGTCTTGCGAGGACATGCGTCCAGTATCCGCGCCACTTTGGCGCCAGACAAGCCGCTATGACTTAATGCCCGGAAGCTGCTGATTTTATTGAACTGTGACCTGGCGCATGGACGCGCCAGCCGACAACCGCGAATTCACTTCGCGGTTGTCGGGCCGGAAAATGCAGGAAAACATTTTCCGGCATATGTTCAGGGATGAGACACGGCGGCGGCTTTGATGCCGCCGTGGCGAGTATCTAACTTGCCGCCGTTGAAGCGCCACACGTAGACGAAGCGCAGCACCGCGGTATCGCGGCGGATGTTGGCGGGGAAGGGCTGGTAGGGCGCCGCCAACTTGACGATGCGCTGGGCCGAGTCGTCCAGTACCGGCTGGCCGGACGGGCTCACCAAGCTCAGCTGGCGGATGCCGCCATCGGCGTTCAGCGCCACCTCCAGCGACAGCGAGCCCGTGAGGTGCCGGCTGTGGATCTCCGGCGGGAAGTTCAGGTTGCCGACGCGCTCCACCTTGCGGCGCCAGGCGTCCAGGTAAGGGGCGAAGCGCGATTCCCGTGCGTTCACCGAGACGAAGCTCTCCCGCGGATCGGGATCGGTGGCCTGGGGCAGCTGCACGCCGTCGTCGGTGGGCATCAACGCGTTGTCCCCCGGAGTGAGCAGGCGCGCTATCATGATCCGGGGCTCCAGGCTCAGGGGCGCGCTGACCGCACGCGCGTTGGCGTTGCTGCCGGTCACGGCGGTGGTGGTGACGGCGGCGTCCTTGTCGTTGGCCTGGGAACGGTCCTGGCCGGCGCGCTTGCCGCTGCTGACGTTGCGCCCGGGGTTGTCATCAAGGTCCGGTGCGTCGGCGCGGCCGGAGTTGCTGAGGGCCGCCGGCATGGACAGCGGGCTCTCGGGCCGCACCAACTCCGCGGTATTGCCGGCACCGCGCTGGTTGGCCTGGGCCAGGTACTGGGCATCGTCCGGCGGCGTCACGCTCCGGGATTGCACCATGGTCACCTCCAGCGTCGGGCTGCCGGCGGGCTTGTCCGGGCGGAAGGTGATGCCGAGGATGATGATGCCGTGCAAGAGCGCGGCGAAGAACAGGGTGGTGACCAGCCGGTCCTTGGCGGTGACCGCCGGCGAATCGATGCGGTTGGCGGGAGCCGCGCGCGCCATCAGCCGAGCTTCTTCGCCAGCATGTCCATGAACCCGCCGGCGATATCGAGCTTGTAGAGGCCGTCCAGCTCCCGCACGCAGGTGGGGCTGGTCACGTTGATCTCGGTCAGCCACTCGCCGATCACGTCCAGACCCACGAACAGCAGGCCTTTCTCGCGCAGGGTCGGCGCCACCTGGGACACGATCCAGCGATCCCGCTCCGTCAGCGCCACGCCCACGCCCTTGCCACCGGCGGCCAGGTTGCCGCGGGACTCGCCTTGGGCGGGGACGCGTGCCAATGCGTAAGGCACCGGCTCGCCGTCGATCACCAGGATGCGCTTGTCGCCGGCGGTTATCTCCGGGAGATACAGCTGTGCCATGGCGAGGCGCTTGCCGCTGTCGGTCAGGGTCTCCAGCGCCACCGAGACGTTGGGATCGCCTTCCGAGAGCACGAAGATCTGGCTGCCACCCATGCCGTCCAGGGGCTTCACTACGATCTTGTGGTGTTCCTTCAGGAAGGCGCGCATGCGCGCCATGTCGCGGGTCATCAGCGTGGGCGGACAGCACTGGGGGAACCAGGCGGTGAAACCCTTCTCGTTGGCGTCGCGCAGGGACTGGGGCTTGTTCACCACCCGGACCCCGGCCACCTCGGCGCGCTCCAGGATATAGGTGGTGTAGATGTATTCGATGTCGAAGGGCGGGTCCTTGCGCATCAGCACCAGGTCCATGGCTCCGGCCATGGGTCCGTCGTGTTCAGGACCGAACGTATGCCAATCCTGCTTGCCGTCCCGGACGGTCAGTTCCCGGCAGCGGGCACGAGCCTCGCCTTTCAGCAGGTAGAGGTCGGTCTGCTCCATGTAGAGCAGCTTCCAGCCCCGGGCCTGGGCGGCCAGGAGCATGGCCAGGGTCGTGTCCTTGTAGGGCTTGATGTCCCCGATGGGGTCCATCACCACACCCAGGGTCCGGGAGCTGTTCTTGGCCATGGTTCTAGAGCCTTCTTGGAGCCCCAGCCGGGGGAGCGGCGGGGTGGCTAAATTTATTGCATTCAAGGGATTAAGTAAGGATATTATGCTTAAATCCCAAGTAAGGCAGCCAGCCGGAGCCCTCCGGGCCCCGACCCTAATCCCCATGCGGCTTAGCGCAGACGCGCAGGTCATTTGGGCATAATATGTCAAGGCTGCTGCCCCGCGCTCGCGCGGCGGCTGGGGGTTTATGCGCGGAGGTGAAGGTGGCTAGCGAGAATGGCGAGGGCGGTCTGCAGGGACTCAAGGTCCTGGTGATCGATGACAGCAAGACCATCCGCAAGACCGCGGAGACGCTGCTCTCCAAGGAAGGCTGCGAGGTGGTGACGGCGGTGGACGGCTTCGAGGCCCTGTCCAAGATCGCCGACCACAAACCCGACATCATCTTCGTCGACATCATGATGCCGCGCCTGGACGGTTATCAGACCTGCGCGCTCATCAAGCACAACAACAACTTCAAGGCCACGCCCGTGATCATGCTGTCCTCCAAGGACGGCCTGTTCGACCGCGCGCGCGGCCGCATCGTCGGCTCGGAACAGTACCTGACCAAGCCTTTCACGAAAGACGAATTGGTGGGCGCGATCCACCGCCACGTGCGGAAGAGCGTCGCCTGATTATCGATGCGTCCGGGAAGGCCCGGACGGTGAACAACCATAGTAGAGAGGAAGCGTATGTCGACCGTGCTCATCATTGACGACTCACCGACCGAGGTGCATGTCCTGAAGACTTGGCTGGAGAAGAACGGCTTCAGCACCATCACCGCCGAGAGCGGTGAGGAAGGCATCGACAAGGCCAAGGCCGAGAAGCCCGACGCCATCATCATGGACGTGGTGATGCCCGGCATGAGCGGCTTCCAGGCCACCCGCCAGCTGTCGAAGGATCCGGACACCTCCCGTATCCCGGTGGTGATGGTCACCACCAAGGACCAGGAGACGGACAAGATCTGGGGCATGCGCCAGGGCGCGGTCGCCTATCTGCCGAAGCCGGTCACCGAGAAGCAGCTGGTGGACAAGATCAAGGAAG